>JAXDMI010000811.1:0-2531 GCA_034666145.1 Myxococcales bacterium
CCGCCGTCGTCGTCTCCGCCGGCGGCGTGACCGCGACGGGCGCGGGTGCCGGCTTTCGCATCGCGACGAGACAGAGGATGCTCGCGATGCCGATCGCGCCACCGACCACCGCGCGCTTCTTCGTGATCGCGAAGCGCGGCTTCGCCGGCTCGTCGAGCATGGGCTCTTCGATCTCACCGCGAATGACCTTGCGACCCGCCGTGTGGAGACCGCCACCGGGCGCCGGCGCCGTCGTGCGACGCACCGGGATCTCGACGTCGTCCGCCGCGCCGTTGCGCTTGGCGCTGGCTCGCGCAGCGAGGAGCGCCATCGTCGTCTTCGCACGCTTTGCCCATTTTTCCAGGGCCGGCGTGATCTTGGCGGCGCTGCGCGCGAACGCGCTCTTCATCGCCATGCCGTGCTGCGCGTCCTCGTCGTGCTCGTCAGGAGCGACCGATGCCTTCGCGACGAGACCACGCGATCCATGCTCGCCGTGCTCGTCGCGAGCGACGCTGATCATGTCGGGCTGGTGCGGTGCGTCGTCGTTCATGTCGTGATCCATGTCGTCATCGATCGAGTGAGGAGAGAGCGAGCCGTGCGGATCGCGCCCGGTGATGTCGTTGCGTGACGCTTCCTGGCGGTCCATCTCGGCGCACTCGTCGGCGTGCGCCTCTTCGTCGTCGTAGCGAAGCGTGACGACGAGCTGCGGGATGCGCGTGCCCTGCTCGACTTCGACCTCGACATGATCGATCAGCGCGGGGCGCTTGCTGCCCGTCGCGGCGTCTTCGAGGTCGAGCTGCTTGCCGACCTGGAGGAACCCGAGCTCGCTGAAGGCGGTGACGCTCGTGCCCTGGGAGCCCTTGACGCGTGCACGCATCGGCGACGCGAGGCCGTCGATGTGGAGACGCACCTTGCGGCCCTGCGGCGGATGGATGGCGACGCCGTCCTCGACCATGCCGACGATGCGCTGGAGCGACACGGTGCTCGCGGCGTCGAGGTTCGTGAACCGGATGCCGAACTCGCCTCCGTCACCCATGTCGTCCTTCCAGAGGACCTCGCCAGCCGCGACGACGACCATGCCTTGTCCCGCGTCGAAGCGACACGTGACGGGCTGACCGACCTCGGGCAGGTACGCGGTGCGGAGGTGCATCCCCTCTTCCGAGAGGTTCACCGCCTGCGCCTCGAACGACGGACCGAGTGTGCCCCCAACCTCGACCATCCCTTCGAACGGGATCCGCGACGCGTGAGGCGCGCGGCGATCGCTTGCATCGCTCATGAGAATTCTCCTCTAGGACTGAGCCTTAGGTCCTAAGGAAGAATGGGGATTCGGGCCAAGTTTGTGCGCGCCGACAACGCGAGCGCGAGCGTTCACGTCATGACGCGCGCGCGAGATTTCCTTGTCGAGCTGCGGTACCGCCGGGCTCGAGCTGCATCTCACAGAGGCAGTCGTGCACGACACAGTGCGCGTCGAAATACGACGACCATTGAGGTAACGATTCGCACGCGGGAGGGCCGCTTCTTGCAACGCGTGCACACATCATGCTGTGCACCATCGTTCGCTCGAGGTCCGTTGCTGCCGCGCCTGTGCTCGTGCCCGCGCTGGCGCTCGCGCTCGCCGCTTGCGCCGGATCCAATCGTCAGGCGAACGCGCCGATGGAGTCTGGTCAGACGAGCACGACCGGCGCCGTCGTCGACGTCGGCAACTCCACGCCGTACGGCCCTTCCGGCATCGGTAACAGTGGCGCGGCGGCGAAGGCGGATTCACTTGCGCCCGCTTCGCCGATGGAGGGCGGGTGTGCCGAAGGTCCGCCGCGCGGCGCCGCGAGGGATCGCACCTCGTGCATCGAGAGCTGTCGCGGCTACGACGACACCGTCCCGCTCGGTTCGCTGTGCATCTCGCAGTACGGCGATTGCACGCTCAAGTGCGAGGAGAAGTTCTTTCGCGGCCCGTGAGCTTCAGAGCGGGATGTTCGTGTGCTTCTTCGGCGGGTTCGTGTCGCGCTTGTCCTTGAGCATCTCGAGCGCGCGATGGAGGCGGTTGCGCAGCGTGCGCGGATAGATCACCTCGTCGATGAAGCCGAGCTCCGCGGCCTTGTACGGATTCGCGAAGCGCTCTCGGTAGTCGGCGATGAACGCGGCGCGCGTGGCCACGGGATCGGCGGCCTTCGCGATCTCGTTCTTGTGGATGATGTTGACCGCGCCGTCGGGGCCCATCACCGCGATCTCGGCGGTCGGGAACGCGAGGTTGATGTCCGCGCGGATGTGCTTCGACGCCATGACGTCGTACGCGCCGCCGTAGGCCTTGCGCAGGATGACGGTGACCTTGGGGACCGTGGCCTCCGCGAACGCGAAGAGCAGCTTCGCGCCGTGCTTGATGATGCCGCCGTATTCCTGATCGGTGCCGGGCAAGAAGCCGGGGACGTCGACGAACGTGACGAGCGGGATGTTGAAGCAGTCGCAGAAGCGCACGAAGCGCGCGGCCTTGATGCTGGCCTTGATGTCGAGGCACCCGGCGAGCACGTTGGGCTGGTTGGCCACCACGCCCACCGGGC
>JAXDMI010000812.1:0-5087 GCA_034666145.1 Myxococcales bacterium
AGGCCTTGCTCGGCGACTCCACGAGCATCGCGAACCAGCGCGCATAGTCGGACGACGCGCCGAAATAGAAGCCCTCGTCGCGCGAAAAGCCGAGGCTCCGCGCGGTAGCGATGAGCCAGATCACGTAAATCAAGGCGATCCCAGCGCCGATGAACGGATCGGGATGCGCGCGTCCCCACGCCTTCAAGCGCGCGACCGCATCGCCCCCTCGTCCCTCCTTCGCGCCCGCGTCCGCCTTCACGTCCCCGTCCGCGTCTGCCTTCGCGCTCGCGTCCGCCTTCGCGCTCGCGTCCGCTTTCGCGTTCGCCTCCGACTCCTGCTTCTGCGCGTCGTCCTCACGATCGGTACGCGGCGGATCCGTCTTGCGCTCGTGCTGCTCGCTCATGGCGCCACGTCCCGCGTATCGGCTTCGAAGCAGTAGGCATGCGGTCCTTGACCCGTGACGTCGGCGACGAGATCGCCCTTCTTGTTCACGAGCTCGGGCGTCGGGAACTCGAAGCCGGTCCAACCCGCGCCCACGCGATGGATGTTCTGCCCGATCGGACGATCGAACGCCGAGAACGCGACGGAGATGCGCTCGGGGCTGGGGGTCCGCTCGTTGACCCACTGCACGCCGGAGTGGCCGTGCAGCGAAGCGCCGAACGCCACGTTCGAGAAGCGCATGCGTAGCGCCGCGTTCCCGCCCATCGGCGTCGCGAAGATGCAGAGGTGCGGATGATGATCGAGCGCATGCAGCACCGCGACGCCCACGGTCGCGCCACCGCTGCACACGAACTTGTCGCCGGGAACGGCAGGGCCTTGGGGCACGCCGAGCCCGCCGGGCTGTCCCGGTCCGCGCTGCCAGGAGCACGGCACCTCGGCGCCGTTCTCGACGCGGGAGACCGTGACCCGATCCGGAGAGACGAGGTCGACGAGATCGGTGCGGACCTTCGCGAACGAGGGGTTCTCGTAGACGCCCACCGTGATCTTGCCGACGTTTCGCTCCTCGATTTTCTTCCAGCCCTCGAGCTCGGGTCGATGCGCCCCGCGAATCCCGACTTCGTAGGCGAAGTGGAAGCGCGTCTCGTCGGGCCGGGCCTCGCGCTTGATGCCGGAGAGCTCGTCGCCGAACCAGCGACGACCGATGGGATCCGCCCAGAAAGGCGCGAAGATCACGAGGTCGTCGGGCTGGAGCTTCGCCTTCACGGCGTCACGCGCGGCGAGCCAGTCCTCGTCGGGCACGACGTCGCTGGTGGTCTGCTTCACGTGCAGACCGAGCTCGACGACGCCGACGAGCGGCACCGCAGCGAGCACCCACGCGAGGACGACCTCCTTCTTCAAGGCGCGCGGAGCTTACCGCAGTTTCGTGGGTGTCGGGGCATGGCGGCAGCGAATGACGGCGGGGGATGACAGGGACGGACGCCTGTACTAGTAGCGGGCTCGATGGCGAGGACCCCCGCACGGTCGGATGGAGTACGCGAAGCGGTCATCGGCCGGACCACGCGCGTACGTGGTCGCGTATCGGGCGACGGCGACGTGCTGATCGAGGGCAACGTCGAGGGCGACATCACCGTACGCGGCGATCTCACGATCGCCGAGGGCGGACGCGCGACCTCGACCATCGAGGCCAGCGCGGTCACGCTGCGCGGCGAGCTCGACGGTGACGTCCGCGCGAGCGGCGTCGTCCGCATCGAAGCTGGAGCGCGCGTGCGTGGTGACATGCAGGGCGAATCGGTGTCGCTCGAAGAAGGCGCCGAGTTCGTCGGTCGCCTCGACGCCGCGTTCGAGCTGCCCCCCGAGCTGGGCGGCGCCGGCGGCGAAGCACGCGGACGGCGGCGCTGAGACGGCGAACGCGAACGCGAACGCGAACCTAGAAGACGTCGAGACGTCGAGACACAGAAGCGAGACGAGGCGGAGGACGACATGGCGAGCACGGTCATCGGCGCAGGCATCACGATCGACGGCGAGATCACGAGCGATGAGGACGTCATCGTGGCTGGCACGCTCCGCGGGAAGCTGGTCGCGAAGGACGCAGTCACCGTCGAGCCCGGCGGCGTCGTCGAAGCCGACATCAACGCGGGACCCGTGGCCATCGCCGGCTCGGTCACCGGAAACATCAGCTCCAACGATCGCGTCGACCTCCAGAACGGCGCGAAGGTCGTTGGCAACGTGAAGGCGACCCGCATCACGATCGCCGACGGCGCCCAGTTCAAGGGCAACGTCGACATGGACGTGTGACATGGCAGACCGCCACGCAAGCACGACTCGTACGCTCATCGGCAGTGGCACGTTCGTCCGCGGTCGTGTCACCGGCACCGGTGATCTCGACATCGCAGGACGCATCGAAGGCGAGGTCACGTGCTCCGGCGACGTGCTCGTCGACACCAGCGGCCTCGTCGGCGCGAGCATCTCGGCGCGCCGCATCGTCGTTCGCGGCGCGGTGAAGGGCGACCTCACCGCAGAGGACGCCGTCGTCCTCGAAGCCGGCGCACGCGTGGTCGGCGACCTCAAGGCGCCGCGCATCGCGATCGCTCCGGGCGGCCTCGTTCGCGGACACGTGCAGACCGGTGGCGCGGGAGCGGCTCGTCCGCGCAGCGCCGCCGCAACGGCGTCGCGTGCATCGAGCGCATCGAGCGCATCGAGCGCACGCGCATCGGCATCGACGTCGAGCGCGAAAGCTGCACCCGCACCCGCGGCGAAGAAGTCGGCGCCCGCGGCCGCTCGCTCCGCTCCGGCGGGCAACGGTGCGCACGCGGCCAAGAGCGGCGCATCGCGCGTCGGTCCGCCGCCGCCCGTCGTGCCCGTGCTCAAGAAGGGCACCAAGGCCGCCCTTCATCACAACAAGAAGCGCTGATGTCCGTGCGCGGTCACGGCCGTCCGGGCCGCGCCGGCGACCAGACGCCGGCGAATGCGCGCAGTCGTCTGCGCGAGCTCCTTCGCGATCGCTCGTTCGCGAAGAAGAAGGTCGTGCTGGCCTCCGGCAAGGAGAGCGACTTCTTCATCGACTGCAAGCAGACGGTCCTCACCGCCGAGGGACACGTCCTCGTCGGCGAGCTGATGCTCGATGCGCTGTCGGAGCTTCCGCCCTGCGATGCCGTGGCCGGCGTCGAGCTCGGCGGATGTCCGCTCGCGAGCGCGGTGTCGCTGACCAGCCACCTGCGCGCCGGCACGACCGTTGCTGCGAAGGACGCGGTCTACGTCCGCAAGGACGCGAAGGACCACGGCAGCAAGCGCGTGCTCGAGGGCGATACCCGTCTCGCGCCGGGCGCCGCGCTCGTGATCCTCGAGGACGTGATCACCACCGGCGGCTCGACGTTGAAGGCGGTCGAGAAGCTGCAGGCCGCGGGCTTTCGCGTGAGCGGCGTCGTCGCGCTCGTCGATCGGCTCGAAGGCGGACGCGAAGCGATCGAGGCCGCAGGGCTGCCGGTCGTTGCAATCTACACGCGTCGCGACTTCATGCCCGACGCGTGAGCCAGCTCAGGGCTTGAGGCCGGCGCCGAGCAGGTCGCCGAGATCGCCGCCGGGCGGAGCGGCCGGAGCGCGGGGCGCGGGCGCCTCGTCGTCACCGCCGGCGCCGCCACCACCGAGGTTCTTCGGCGCTTGCGATGCGGGAGCAGACGGACGACGCGGCGGAGGCGCCTGGAAACGAGGAGCGCGCTGCGCGGGAGGAGCGACGCGAGCCACGGGAGGCGCCGCCGGCTGAGCGGCGGGCGCGGCAGGCGCGACAGGAGCCGCCGCGAACTGACCGAAGGGAGCGCCGGGAGCGAACGCAGGCGCGAAGCCGGGTTGGCCGGGCTGACCAGGCTGGGCAAACGGCGCCATCGGAGCAGCGGCCGCGAAGGCGGGCGCAGCAGGCGCGACCGGAGCAACGACGGGAGCCGTGACCGTCGCGACGGGAGCCGTGACCGTCGCGACGGGAGCGACGGCAGCGTCGTCCTTCGTGAGCTTGCCGCCGTTGAAGAAGCCCGTCGCGAAGAACGCGAACGTGATGCCGAACGCCGCGCCGGCGACGAACCACGCGAAGCGGCCGATCTTGGCGTTGGGCGCTTCCGGCTGCGTGAGCTGGTTACCGATGGGCTGCACGCGCATGCTCGCCGGCGCCATGGGCGACATCGACGACGGGTGCATCGGCATCGGCGTCGGCTGACGCTGACCCGGCTGCAGGTACTGCTGCGGAGACGCCGCGTACGCGGTCGGCTGGTGCTGGTACTGCGGCGCGCGCTGCTGCTGCGCGTAGAGCTGCTGCTGCTGCTGCACGTACGCGTGCTGGTACGCGTACGGCTGGTTCTGCGCGTACTGCGGAGGCATCGACGCCTGAATCGCCTGCATCGGCGACGGCAAGTACTGGCCGAGCTGCGGCGCCGCGACGTGCGGCGTGCCCCACGCGTCGGGCGTCGCCGTGCGGATGCGCTGCACGCCGACCACGAACGCAGGATGCATCTCTTCCGGAACGCGCGGCGCCGGCGGGATCATCGGCTCGTCGACGCGCGAGTCATCGGCCTGCGGAGGCATCGACGACCAGCCTGCCTGGTGCGCCTGCGCTTGCTGATGGCGCTGGTTCTCCTGACGCGTCGAGGGAGGCTGCATCCGATCGCGGCCCCACTGCGCAGAGTCGCTCGCGTCGTCGTACGACGGAACCGGCGCCGCATACGAGCGCGCGGGCGGCGGCGACGGACGCTCGCGCGCGCCGGATCCTTCGCGACGACTCCAGACGTCTTCTTCTTCCGAGACGTGGTGGGACGACGCGGGATACGAAGGCTCGCGATACGAAGGCTCGTCGCGATACTCGGGCGCGTCGTACGTCGGGAGCTCGCGGTCCGCGTCGTTGTAGACGGGCTCCTCGAGCTCCACCGAGGGCTCGCGATACGCGGGCTGCGCGGCGCGACGAACACGCGCCGACTCGCGCTGCGCGTGGAGCTGCGTGACGGGATCGCGCTCCACGAACGCCTTCTCGTACGTGTCGAAAGGAGGGCGGACTGCAAGCGAGGGGAGCGACTCGTAGTCGACGCCGAGATCAGCCTGCGCGTTCGCCGGCGTGCCTGCCAAGCCTTCTCCGCGACGGAGCGTGCTCAGCAGATGGTCATCGACGGGACGCGCCTGCGTCTCAT
>JAXDMI010000813.1:0-5230 GCA_034666145.1 Myxococcales bacterium
TCCGCGACTGTGGCCTCGTGCAGCACGCGGACGAGATCGCCACGGAGGATCTCGAGCTCCGAGACGATGCCTTCGCCGCCGAAGAGGTCCGCGGGCATCCGTGCGATGGTGCGTCCGCGCGCATCGACGAACGCGATCCCGCGCTGTTCGACGGCGAGCTCTCGCACGCGGTCCATGCATCCCATCCATTCGACGACGTCACGCGCCGCGCCACGCAGGTCGACCGTCTGCCCACCAGGCCGGAGCGCAGGAGCTCGTTCGACGATGGTCGAGTAGATGCCGTGTCGGCGCAGGCAGAACGCGAGCGACGGTCCGGCAACGCCGGCGCCCGCGATGAGCACATGGGTGTTTCGCATGGGCCAACCGTACGCCGTACAAGACACCTCGCAAGTGTTACGCTTCGAGACAGAAGCCTGTTTGTTCACTCTTGCACTAGTGCAGTAGCGCCACCGCGTCGTGTGGGCGCCGGTTCGCCGGGGCGCCCCGCCGAGGCGGACTGCACGGGCGCACTAGTACGGAAAGTTCGAGCCATGACCCGACCCGAGGCCGCCCCGTCCACGAAGATCGTCGCCGAGCTGCGTCGCCGCATCGAGCGGGGGCTCCTCGCTCCTGGCGATCGCGTTCCGTCGACGCGCGAGATCGTTCGCCGATGGGGCGTGGCCATGGCCACCGCCACGAAGGTGCTCACCACGCTCCGCCACGAGGGCCTCGTCCGTTCGGTGCCTGGTGTCGGGACCGTGGTGAACGGCGCCAAGCCGAACCGTGCACGGTCCTCGGCTGCTCCCGATGCCGAGCGTCCGCCGTCTCGTCGACGACGACGCGCCGCCAACGCCAACGCCGACGGCGCCGAGAGCGTCGGGCGTGACGGCATCGCCATGGCAGCGATCGCCATCGCGGATGCGGAGGGCCTCGCCGCGCTATCCATGCGCCGGGTCGCTGCGGAGCTCGGGATGGCGACGATGTCCCTCTATGGTCATGTCACCGACAAGGACGACCTGCTCTTGCAGATGATGGACGCCGCGTGCCGGGAGCTGCCGTTCCCCGCGAAGCCTCCGCACGGATGGCGTGCGCGCCTCGAGCTTGCTGGCCGCATACTGTGGTCGACGATGCGTCGACACCCGTGGCTCGCGCCGGCGATGTCGGTGACGAGGCCGCAGCTCATCACGAGCGGCCTTGCGTACACCGAGTGGACGCTCGGTGCGCTCGAGGAGCTCGGCCTCGACGGAGGTACGCTCTTCACGGCGCATCTCACGCTCTTCAACTACGTGAGGGGAACGGCGCTGAACCTGGAGCTCGAGGCGGAGGCCGAGGCCGCGAGCGGGCTCAGCGGCGCGGAGTGGATGGCCGCGCAGGAGCGGGACTTCCACAAGGTCATCGCCACGGGACGCTTTCCCGTGCTGGCTCGCCTGGTGTCCGCGCCCTACGACTTCGACCTCGACGTCCTCTTCGAGTTCGGTCTGCAGCGCCTGCTCGACGGTCTCGCGCTTCTCCCACGACACGGTGACTCGGCGTCAGCGCCAAGGTGACAGGGTCCGCTCCGGACGTTCGCGACGCAGCAGATCGCGTTCGGTCAGCGATGCTCGGCGATGAGCCGCTCGAGCTCCCGTTCCATGTCGCCGAGCAGCGCCGACGGCCGCACCGCGGCGAGCGCACGCAGGTCCTTGCCGCGTGCGATGCGACGCGCGAGCTCGAGGCCGAACCAGTAGCCGCTGCGCACGGGCTGGCCGTCCATCCTCGGCGTCGCTCGGCCGAGGAAAAAGTCCGCGTAGTCGTCATCGGCGGTGGACCTCAGCGACGCGAGCAAGCGCGGGCCGAGCGTGGAGACCCGCGCCGGCATCTCGCGCGAGAGCATGACGCGCCGGCTCGGCGCGTCGAGCTGCGGATCGTCACGTCGATGGATATGCGAGAACGGAAGCGCATCATCGGCGGTGGCGTGCGAGTCGAGCGTCAGCGATGCGTACGTCGCGAGCCCCTCGATCCACAGCGAGCTCGCGACGAAGTCGGTCGTCGAGTCCTGATAGAAGTGAAAGAGCTCGTGGTGCATCAGCACCGAGAGCTTCGCGTTCGGCTGGGACTTGGCGATCACGTCGAGGCCGAACAGCAGCGCCGGCCTGCCGCCCACGAGCCGCGCGGCGCCGTTGAAGGAGTCGAGCGACGGGATGAGGTAGAGGTCGCCGCTCCACGCGAAATCCGGGAACGCTTCGATGAAGCGCGCGGTGCTCACGTCGAGCTCGGCGACGAACGTGTCGTGGATGCGTCGCATGCCGTCGACGAGCGCCGGCACCGTCGGAAGCCAGACGTCGAGGCGTCGGTCGAGCGCGTCGGCTTGGTCCGAAGGCAAGCGAAGAACCCTCGGCGCGTAGACGTCGGCGTGCGGTCCGACGATGCGACGCACGAAGAGCGCGCGGGCATCCGCAGCCGAGAGCCCTTTGGCTTCGTCGCAGTACGCAAACAGCTCCGGCATCAAGTCGATCACGCGGAACGGAACGCGCGCGTTCTTCGATGCGGGCGCTTCGCCGACTGGCGCAGCCGCGGGGACCCCACATCCGGCGAGCAGCGCGACCCCGCCGGCGAGGAGATCTCGGCGTCTCACGAGGCCGCGCCTCGCGTCGCACCGGTGATCTCGGGCCCGCTCATCGCCGCGGTGTATACCCGCGCGCTTTTCGGACGTCGAGAGAGCCTCGGATCGAGTCGCTCAGGCACTTCGCGGGGCTTCGCGGATCCAGGTTCGAAAAGCGCTGCGCAATGCGCGCAAACGGATGGCGGTCGCGTGCCTCGCTCCCGTGCCGATGTAAGCTCGTGTTCGTTGGCTGGAGACATCATGAGATCCGTCGTCACGATTGCTCTGCTCTCGATCGTGAGTGCAGCCGCGTCCGCCGCTTGCGGCTCCGATGAGCAAACGACCGCCCCGATCGGCGCTGCGAATGGCGCCCCTGTCGACGCCACGCAGGACGACGAGGAGCCCGCGATCCCGGACCCGCCCGAGCCGGCGGAGACGACGGTTCCCGCCGCCACGCCCGCTGCGCCGATCCCGCTCGCGGCCGGCTGCACGGCGGCGACGACGATCGCCGGGCACCCGGCGTGGATGTTCTTCACGCGTCCCGATGACCCGTGCACCGGCGTGAAGGGCTCCGGTCTCGACAGCCATGCGCTCGACGAGCTGACGCGGCTCATCGACTCGGTGCCCGCGGGCGGTCGCATCGACGGTCACATCTTCAGCATCAGCGTCGACGGCGTCGCGAGCGCGCTCCTCACGGCGCAGACCCGCGGCGTCGACGTGTGGATCTCGACGGACGGCGCCGTCGGCGCCTCCACCGATCCGGCGAAGACCTCGTTCCTCGACAAGCTCACGCACCGCGTCTACTGCACCTCCGCGAACCGAACGTCCTGCGTGTCGACCGCGGACTCGGCCATCTCGCACACGAAGCTCTTCGTCTTCAGCGCAGCGACGATGCCCGATGGCAAGACCGCAAGCGACGTCGTGTGGCTCGGCTCGGCGAACCAGACGTACGCGAGCGGGATGCGGCTCTTCAACAACACCGTCACCATCTACGGCGACAACGCGCTGTTCACGAAATTCCGCTCGTACCTCGACGACCTCTACGCGCGCCGGACGCAGTCCGATTACTACGACCCTGCTTCGGGACGCGGCCACCTGCTCACGGACAGCGCGGACGTCTACGTATCACCGGAGGCGGAGACCGACCTGGTCGTGAACCGTCTCGACGACATCACGCCCGACGCGAAGTGTGAGGTTCGCGTGCTCCAGGCGTCGGTCCGCGACAGCCGGCTCGCGGTCGTGAGTCGCCTCGTGACGTTGAAGAACGGCGGGTGCAAGATCACCGTCGTGGCCGACACCGTCGAGCCGCAGGCGCTGGCTGCGCTGAAGGCGGCCGGTATTCCGGTGAAGAAGAACGCCATCCACGACAAGTCGTTCATCGTCTACGCGAAGTACGGCGCCGATTACGCGTATCGCGTCTACACCGGCTCGCACAACCTGAGCGGCGGCTCGGCGCACTCGTACGACGAGATCTTCGTCAAGCTCGCGGCCGAATCGGGCGCGCAGCACTCGCTCTACGATGCGTACGTCACGCACTTCGACGACGCCCTGAAGAACGCGACGCCGCTCTGACCGTCACCGCTTCGTAGCCGTCCCATCGAGGCCTTTCGGTTCAACCGGGGCGGCGACGTTCGCGCGTCGTTCGCGTCGTTCGCGTCGCCGCGTCGTGCGCCGCGCCGACGACGAGGCCGTCGATGAGCCGCGTCAGGTACGCCTCGTCCGGCACGGCACGGCGCATGATGGCGCCGGCGAAGAGCACCGCGAGGAGCGGCTGGTGAATCAGCTCGGGGTCGGTCTCCTTCGGCAGCTCGCCGCGGGCGATGCCGCGCGCGACGATCTCGCCCACCATCGCGCGCGATGCCGTGCCGAGAAGGCGCGCGCCGGCGACGAGCTCCGACTCGGGAGGCTCGCTGATGATCGCAGCTGCGATGGCGCGCGCATGCGGGAGCGACATGGTCGCGAGCCGGTACCTGGCCACCTCCATGAGATCGGAGCGCACGGCCCCCGTGTCGGGCGCCTCGCCGACCAGGCTCTGCGCGTGGACGAGCGCGTCGTGGACGAGCGCGTGCTTCGTGGGCCAACGGCGATAAATGGTCGTCCGATTGACCTTCGCGCGCGCCGCCACGGCCTCGAACGTGAGCGCGACGTAGCCGACTCGAGCCAGCTCTTCCAGGGTCGCCTCGAGCGTGTCGTGAACCACACGCGCGCTCCGACCGCCGGTGCGCACACGCGCGGGTCGCTTTTGTCTACGCGGAATCATTGGGGTTTCTGAGGTCTACCGATCGCGAGCAACGACGAGCCTAAACGCAACATCTATGATGCGTTAAGAGGCGACGCAACACCATGACGATGACGACGACAGCGGCGCGGGTCGAGCCGACCGCGCCGATGGCCTCCTCCCTCGAGGCGACGACGCGCAAGAAGAAGTCGAAGAAGACGCTCGCCATCATGGCCAGCATCGGCGCCCTCGCGGCATTCGCCGGCACCGCATACTACGTGACACAACACGGCCTCGAGTCGACCGACGACGCGCAGATCGACGCCGACATCGTGTCGGTGCCCGCGCGCACCGCCTCCACCGTCGTCGCCGTGCACTTCGCCGAGAACCAGACCGTGAAGGCCGGGACGCTCCTCGTCGAGCTCGACCCCGAGCCCGCGAAGGCGCGCCTC
>JAXDMI010000814.1:0-3552 GCA_034666145.1 Myxococcales bacterium
GACGGCCACGGCACGAAGCCGACGGCCCACGTCAGTGGGACGCCGATCGCGAGGAGCGCGCCCCAGAGCACGCGGCCCGCGAGCCAGGTGGTCGCGGCAAACAGCGCGGGGATGGCGACCGCCCAGAACAGCGGCTCGATGATGAAGATGGTGTCGCCGTAGAACCATCCGTTGTCGAGCGGCCAGAACGGATGCACGCCGTACTCGTTGCTCGTGTCGAGGGCGATGTGAGCGAACGGACCGACCAGGGCGATGCCGGCCAGCCACCGGCGATCGGTGGTGGTCAACGCATGCCGGCCGAGGCGCGCCCACGCGGCCACGAGCCCGTACGCGAGGAGCGCAACGACCGGCGCCAGCGCCACGGTGTGCGTGTGCCCTCGATGATGAAGGAGGTAACCGAGCGTGCCGCCCGTAATCCCTGTGTAGAGGGCGTCGGCGTCGGGGAGGTTCTGCGCGAGCATCGATACCGCCCACGCAGCGCGCTCGAAGGACGGTTCGGTGCGCGCGCCGGCACCGCCCAGCCGACGCCGCGAATAAATAAATGCCTCGGCGGTCAGCGCGCCGGCAATGGCATGCGTGACGTTGTCCAACGCGGGCAGCTTATCCCGCCGATGCGGGTGCGGAGGTGCGATGCGAAGGCGTTATGTTTCGTGTGACACCGTGACAGCGGCGCGGAGTCACGTCAGGATGCGCCCGATGAAGACTCGCTGGCTCGCATTGGTCCTCGGCGCGACCGCTTCCGCCCTCGCGTTGTCGGCGGCCGCGTGCGGTTCCACGGTCGTCCACGTGCAGGCCACCTCCGAGGGCGGCACGGTCGACGATCCCGAGACCGGCGTCAGCGAAGCCGCGACGATGACCTGCACGCCCGGCGCGAGCTCGGACTGCGCGTGCCCCACTGCGGGCGTCACGGGCAAGTCGCTCTGCGACAGCACCGGCAAGCCCGGCGCGTGCGTCTGCCCCACGCCGATCACCGACCACCAGGTGATCTCGCTGAGCAACCTGAGCGCGCTCGAAGCCGAGACGCATTTGTCGATGGCGCCCGACGGCACGCTCGTCTCGGTGTGGATCAGCATCGGTGGCGGCGGCGGAAGCGACATCGGGTACACCTTCTCGACCGACAGCGGCACGACGTGGACGCCGGTGAAGGTGGTGGGCGATTCCACCGGTCGCGAGTCTTCGGACCCCGTCAGCGCCGTCGACGCGCAGGGCAACTTCTACGTCACGTGGATCGCGTTCGTGCGCGACAACATGGGCAACGCGTCCGACTTCGTCCTCTACGTATCGAAGGCCATGGCGGGCTCGAAGGTGTTCAGCACGCCGGTCGCGGTCGACAAGTTCGCGAGCGGCGACAAGCCGTGGATCACCGTCACCGCCGCGGGCACCATCCTCGTCACGTGCATGCAGGCGTCCGGTCAGAACTCGGTCCTCAACGCGCACCGCAGCACGAACGGCGGAACGACCTGGTCAAAGACCCCCATTTTCACGTCGATCAACGGCAACCAGGCAAACTTCATCGTCCCGTGCGCGCCGAAGACGGGCACGCGGGTGTGGGCTAGCCATCTCTCGGTCGAGGCCGATCTCCAGCAGGTCCTCCACTGGAGCGACGACGACGGCGTCACCTGGCCCGTCGCGAACCAGAAGGTCTTCGGCGTGAACTCCTCGATCACGCCGGCGACGTGCGTCGCGAAGGGAAGCGATCTCTGGCTCGCGTACGGTCAGTGGACCGCGCAGCCCGCCAGCGCCGACGCGCCCGTCGACGAGTACCACGTGATCCACACCACGAACGGCACGACGATCACGGACGTCCTCGCGAGCGACACGAAGACGAAGCAGCAGGAGCTCGGCTCTCTCTCGCTCGACGACGCGACCGGTGAGCTCGCGCTCTCGTACTACGCGGGCGACGCGGAGGGCACGACGGGCAACGTTCGGTCCGTTCGTTCCACCGACAACGGCAAGACGTGGAGCGCGAGCAAGGTGGTCACCGCCGACCTCCAGTTCACTGCCAATCGCGCCAGCCAGAAGTGGCTCGGCGACTACTTCGGGAGCGTCCTCCGCGGCGGAACGCTCTTCCTCTCGTACGGGGAGAACGCCGACACCGCGACGCACGTCGCGTTCTCGAAGACGCAATGAAGCGCCGCATCGTCGTCGTCGCCGTCGCTTCGTGCGCGTTCGCCGTGCTCGTCATCGCTTGTGCGAAGGCGCCCGAGCCGCGAACGAATGCGACGACGGAGTCGAGCATCGAGCCGACGGCCGATGCCAGTCAGGAAGCCGACGTCCGCGTCCCGGGTCTTCCCATGCCGCAGCAGTTTCCTCGCTTGACCTGGGACGCCGCCGGCGTGCCGCGCGACGCGCGCTGACGAGCTGCTCGCTAGCGAACGCGTGACGCGTAGCGGCAGAACCAGACGAGGAGCCCGATCGTCAGCGGGACGGCCACCAGCGCGGCGAGCACCATCCCGATCGGGCCGACCACGCCGCTTTGTCCGAGCCACACGATGACGAGCATGGGCCCGGCGGCGAGCACGGACAGCACCAGCATCGCCCCGGCTGCCCAGGGATGCGCCCAGTTCAGCGTCCAGCCCATCGACGCGCGGCGCTTCGGGACGATGACGCGCGGGTCGTCTTTGCAGCGATAACCGAACGCCGTCCAGTGCGCCGGGTCACGCCAGAGGACATCGGGATCAGGCATGGTGCGCCCCCATCTTAAGCACCCCAGGGCACGCGCAAGCTGGCATGGCCGTTGACCTGGGCTCGGGGTCGCGTACCCTCGCTGCCCTATGATCTGGCTCTCGAACTCCACGCTCGCCCGTCTTCGCGATCAGCTCCAGGCCCGGGGCCAGCGCCCGTCCATCGTGGCGTCGCCGCCCGACGCCAACCCCGAGACGGTGGAGATGCTCAACATCGTCGCCGAGTACGGGCCTCTCTGCGAGGCGATGTACCTGATGATGACCGCCGACGGAAAGATCGGCAACGACGAGCGCGAGGTCCTGAAGGGCGCTCTCCGCAACCTGTCGGGCGACACGATCCGCAGTGCGCACATCGAGTCGATGCTCGACTCCGCCGGCAAGCGCGTCGTCGACGAGGGGCGTGACGTTCGCCTCAAGGAGGTCGTCGCCTCGCTCCACGAAGACAAGGCGCGCGCCGAAGTGGCCTTCGTTCTCGCCGCCGCCATCGCGTTTGCCGACAATGCCATCGCCGACGAAGAGAACGAGACGCTCAACGAGCTCGCGGAGGGCCTCGGCATCGACGAAGGGCGCGCGAACGAGCTCCTCGACGACGTCGAGAAGGACCTGAGGTCCGGCGAAGCCGGCCGACGGCCCGAAGGGCACCCGGACAATGAGTAGCCAGAAGTCGGAGTAGCCGCGCGCCTATCCCGTCCGTTACTCTCCATGGCCTGTCCGTGGAGAAGACGGAAGGCACGGGAGAGCGGGTCGGCGGCTATCGAGTCGTTCGCAGGCTTGCGACCGGCGGAACGAGCGACGTCCTGCTCGCGAAGGCCGAGGGGCCTCACGGCTTCGAGCGCTCGGTCGTGCTCAAGCTGCTGCTCTCGCAGTA
>JAXDMI010000815.1:0-3249 GCA_034666145.1 Myxococcales bacterium
TGTTCGCCTTCTCGACCGCCTCGTCCGGCGTGCGGAACGTCATGATGGTGAGGACCGGTCCGAAGATCTCCTCGCGGGCGACACGGCTCGACATGCTCGCGCCGGTGAAGAAGGTGGGCGCGAACCAGAAACCCTTCTCGGGGAGCTTGCACGGCGCGCTGTAGCGCTCGCAGCCCTCCTCCTCGCCGGCGTCGACGAGCTCCTGGATGCGCGCGAGCTGCATCTTGGAGTTGATGGCGCCGACGTCGGTGTTCTTGTCGAGGGGATCGCCGAGGCGGAGCGTGGCCATGCGATCGCGGAGCTTCTTCACGATGGTGTCGTGCACGCTCTCCTCGACGAGGAGGCGCGAGCCCGCGCAGCACACGTGGCCCTGGTTGAAGTAGATGCCGTTGACGATGCCGTCGACGGCCTGATCGATCGGCGCGTCGGCGAAGACGATGTTTGCCGCCTTGCCCCCGAGCTCGAGGGTGAGGCGCTTCGTCGTGCCGGCGATGGCGCGCTGGATCTTCTTGCCGACCGCGGTGGAGCCGGTGAACGCGATCTTGTTGACGTCGGGATGGTTGACGAGCGCGAAGCCCGTCTCGCCTGCGCCGGTGACGATGTTGACGACGCCGGGCGGCAGCTCCGCCTCCTCGATGATCTTCGCGAGGAGCAGCGCGGTGAGCGGCGTGGTCTCGGCGGGCTTCAGCACCACGGTGTTGCCGCACGCGAGCGCGGGCGCGAGCTTCCACGCCGCCATGAGCAGCGGGAAGTTCCACGGGATGATCTGACCCGCGACGCCGAGCGGCCGATGACGGCGGCCCTGGAACGCGTAGTCGAGCTTGTCGGCCCAACCTGCGTGATAGAAGAAGTGCGCCGCGGCGAGCGGGACGTCGACGTCGCGCGACTCCTTGATCGGCTTGCCGCCGTCCATCGACTCGACGATGGCGAGCTCACGCGCCTTCTCCTGGATCGCGCGGGCGATGCGAAAGATGTACTTTGCACGGTCCGCGCCGCGCATCTTCGACCAGTACTTGTCGTAGGCCTCGCGCGCCGCCTTCACGGCGTCGTCGACGTCTTGCGCGTTGGCCTCGGCCACCTCGGAGAGCACCTGCTCGGTGCTGGGGCTGATGGTCTGGAAGAACCGGCCGCTGCGCGGCGTGACCCAGCGCCCGCCGATGAACAGCCCGTATTTTGGGTCGATCCGGACGTGGTCGCTCGCCTCGGGCGCGGGCGCGTACTCCCAGGCGGAGCCGAACTCGAGGGCAGCGGTCTTGCGGACGTCGGCGGAATGCGACGAGAGGCTCGTGCTGCTGCTGTCACTCTTCGTGATGGTCATTTCTGATCAGTCCTTGGAGAGGTCGTCTGCGGCCTGGTAGTTGCCCGTGCGCTCCTTCTCGAGCTGCATGAGGACGTCGTTGAGGAGCGCGCTCGCTCCGAAGCGGAAGAGATCGGGCGTGAGCCACGCGTCGCCGAGCGTCTCCTTGACGATGACGAGGTACTGCAGCGCCTGCTTCGAAGTGCGCACGCCGCCCGCGGGCTTCATGCCGATGCGCCGCCCGGTGGCGTAGTAGTGATCGCGGATCACCTCGAGCATGAGGAGCGTGACGGGAGGCGTGGCGGCCGGCTGGATCTTGCCGGTCGACGTCTTGATGAAGTCGGCGCCGGCAGCGATGGCGAGCTCGCTGGCCATGCGGATGGTGTCGTACGAGCCGAGCTCGCCGGTCTCGAGGATCACCTTGAGATGTGCGGCGCCGCACGCCTCCTTGGTGGCGGCGATCTCGTCGTAGACCTTGGCGTAGTCGCCGACGAGCATCGCGCCGCGATCGATCACCATGTCGATCTCGTCGGCGCCGAAGTCGACCGCGCGACGCGTGTCGTCGAGCTTGATGTCGAGCGGCGACTGGCCGCTCGGGAACGCGGTGGCGACGCTCGCCACCTTGACCGTGGAGCCGGCGAGCGCCTCCTTCGCGGTCTGGACGTGGTTCGGATACACGCAAATGGCTCCGCACGGACCCACCGAGGGATCGTTGGGCAGCGGCGCGAGCGCCTTCTGACAGAGCTGCCGGACCTTGCCGGCGGTGTCCTTACCTTCGAGCGTCGTGAGGTCCATCATCGAGACCGCGAGCTTGAGGCCCGCGACCTTGGTGGCCTTCTTGATCGAGCGCTTGCCGAGCGAGCTCGCGCGCTCCTCGAGGGCGACGGCGTCGACCGCGGGCGGCGCGAACAGCGCGTACATCGAGCCGCCGGAGCCGCGCTGCGTGGCGCCTGCCTTGAAGAGCGCTGACCCGCCGTTGCGCGCGGTCGACGCGTTGGACGAGCTGCCGTTCCCGTTGCCGTTCTCGTGAGTGCTCACGGCGGGAAGGCTATCACGGGGTGCGGCGGCACTGCATCCGCGCGCTAGATTTCCGCGGTCACTTCCACTTGATGCTGCAGCCGAAGGCGGTCGTCTCGAGGACCGGCGGATCCTTGCCGGCGAGGAGCGCGTCGAGCGCGTTCTTCAGGTCGTGCGACGTGACGCGAGCCGGGTCGCGGTGGTTGTCGTCGATGCGGCCGTGGTAACGGAGCTTGCGGGCCTCGTCGAAGACGTAGGCCTCGGGCGTGAACCGCGCGCCCAGCGTGCGAACGAGAGCCTGCGAGTCGTCGCGGACGTACGGGAACGGGAAGCCGCGCTCGCGGGCGCGGGCCTTCATCGGCTGGAGGCCGTCGTCCGGGTAGCGCGTCGCGTCGTTGGCGTTGACGGCCATGAAGTCGACGCCGCGCGCTCCGTACTCGTTCGCGAGCGCGACCATGCGGGGCTCGTAGGCAATGACGTACGGGCAGTGGTTGCACGACACGAGCAGGACGAAGAGCTTGCCCTTCACGTCCGCGAGAGAGTGGTTCCTGTCGTCGGTCCCCGGCAGATCGAAGGGCGGACAGGGGGCGAGTAGCTCGAGGGCCATGATGGTGCGGGACGCTAATGCGCAGGCGCCGCGGCATCAACCGCGGTGCGCAGCGCTCCCAGCTACCGGGTTCGATGCCGCGACGGTGCGCACGGCGTCGCGCGGATCACTTCCCCTTGCGCAGCCGCTCCGCCGCGACGAAGTCGCGTGACGCGAAGAGCGCGCAATCGCAGTAGCCCTGCCGCGCGATGTCCTCGTGATGGGGCGTGCACGGGCAGACCATGGCCGATCCCTTGGCCTTGGAGTCCTCGACGTCGGCGCAGGGACAGTACATGCGCCCGTGCGCGACGAGATTCTCCGCGAGCCCCTGCACGACGTTCTCGACGAC
>JAXDMI010000816.1:0-3032 GCA_034666145.1 Myxococcales bacterium
CGACGACGGCGTCTACTTCGAGATTGGCGCGCACGGCACGCAGATGGGTCTCGCCGCGGGGCCCGACGGCACCGACAAGCCCCCGGCCGACGGCGTCATCACCGGCTTCGGCAAGGTCGACGGTCGCATGGTCTGCTGCGCTGCCTACGACTTCACGGTGAAGGGCGGAAGCATTGGCTACACCGGCGAAGAGAAGGTGACGCGCCTTCGCCAGATGGCGCTCCGCGGTCGCTGGCCGATCGTGTGGTTCGTCGACTCGGGCGGCGCGCGCATCGATCCCGGCTCGAGCCACCCCGACATGATCTCGCTGTTCGCCGGCTCCGGACACCTGTTCCGCGAGCAGGTGCACATGAGCGGCGTCGTCCCGCAGGTCGCGGCGATGGTCGGCCCCGGCGCCGCCGGCACCGCGTACATCCCCGGCCTCGCCGACTACGTCCCCATGATGAAGGGCGTCGGTAGCCTCGCGCTCGCCGGGCCTGCGCTCGTGAAGGCCGTGACCGGTCAGGACATCGCGGAGCAGGAGCTCGGCGGCTCGAAGGTCCACTCCGAGGTCAGCGGCGTCGGTGACGGCGAGTTCGCAACGGATGCAGAGTGCATCGATGCCTGCAAGAAGTACCTCTCGTACTTCCCCTCGAACTGCGACGAGCTCCCGCCCGATCTGCCGGTCACCGACCCCGTCGATCGCCGCGAGGAGTCGCTCCTCGATCTCCTGCCCGAGTCCACGCGCAAGCCGTACGACATGTACAAGCTGATTCGCGCGATCGTGGACCACGGCGAGATCTTCGACATCAAGCCGCGGTTCGCTCGCTCCATCATCACGTGCCTCGCGCGCATCGGCGGCAAGAGCGTCGGCATCGTCGCCAACCAGCCGAACTGGCTCGGCGGCATTCTCGAGAACGACTCCGCCGACAAGGCCTCGCGCTTCATGCAGATCTGCGACGCGTTCAACGTGCCGCTGGTCTTCCTGCAAGACGTGCCCGGCTTCATGGTCGGCTCGAAGGTGGAGCACGCCGGCATCATCCGTCACGGCGCCAAGATGATGCACGTGATGAGCGCGGCGACCGTTCCGAAGATCACCGTCGTCGTGCGCAAGGCCTACGGCGCCGGCTACTACGTGATGTGCGGCCGTGCCTACGAGCCCGACCTCATCGTGTCGTGGCCCACGGGCGAGATCTCGGTGATGGGCGCCGAGGGCATGGTCGGGATCGCGGGACGCAAGCTGTTCGGGGGAATGGAACCGCCGCCCGAGGTGAAGAAGCAGATCGTCGACCAGATCCAGAAGAACATCGACATCTACAAGGTCGCGGGCTGGGGTCTCATCGACGAGGTCATCGACCCACGCGATACGCGCAAGGCGATCGCATGGGGCCTCGAGCTCGCGCGCCACAAGAAGGTCGAGCGCCCCGAGAAGCGACGCGGCATCCTTCCGGTCTGATCCGGTTACGTGCACGGGCGCCACAGCGCGCATTCGTGCCCCTTCGCGACCGCGGTTTTCGCCCGTTTTTACGGCGAAATGCTGGCGAGGTTGTTGCTCAGCTGACCTCGTGACCGAGCCGAAGCCCGTGACGCCATCTGCCGACCGCACGAAGCAGACCTTCGTGCGCATGGAGCTGACTCCGCGCACCGCGGTCATCGCGGTCGTCACGCTGGCGTCGGTCTGGCTGTTCCTTCAGCTCTGGCAGATCCTCCTCGTCATCGTCGTCGCGCTGATGTTCGTGGGGATGCTCAACCCCTTCGTCGACAAGCTCGAGAAGCGCAGCATCTCGCGCGGCTACGCGGTGGCCATCGTGTTCGGCGCCCTGTTCCTCGGGGTAGGCGGAGTCTGCGCGCTCACGTTTCCGAACATCGCCAGGCAGGTCGCGGACGTCGTCGAAAAGCTCCCCGAGTCCCAGGATCGGATCGCACGCGCGCTGGACGGCACGCGTCTCGGCACGCCGCTGGCAGCGTCCATTCGCTCGCTCCACCCCGCCGACCTCGCCACGAAGGCGCAGGTGTACGGGATCACCTTCGCGCCGAGGGTCGTCGAGATCGCGGCGTACGCTGCGGCGTCGTTCTTCCTCGCGCTCTATCTGATCCTCGATCGCGACCGCATGCGCGGCGCGCTCTTCTCTCTCGTGCCGCGCCGCTACCACGTGCGCATGTCGCGGGTGCTCATGAACCTCGAGGCGATCGTCGGCGGCTACATGCGTGGCCAGGCGATCACGTCGCTGCTCATGGCGATCTTCACGTTCGCGGTCCTCACCGTCGCCGGCGTGCCGAACGCGCTGGCGCTGGCGCTGTTCGCCGGCGTCGCCGACGTTCTCCCGTACATCGGCGCGCTGCTGGCGTGCGGGCCGGCCGCGCTCGCCGCGCTCTCGAAAGGTCCGACCGTCGCGCTCGTGGTCCTCGTGGTGCTCGCGATGTATCAGGAGCTCGAGAGCCGCATCATCGTCCCGCGCGTCTACGGGAAGGTGCTGCGGCTGCCGCCGGCGTCGGTCATGATCGCGCTGCTCGTGGGCGGCAAGCTGCTCGGCATCCTGGGTGCGTTGCTCGCGCTCCCCATCGCGGCGGGCATTCGGATGGTCATCGCGGAGCTCCGCGTCGAGCTGCCCGGCGAGGAGCTCGACGATCCCGAGCTACGAGCGAAGGACGAAGAAGCGGAGCGCGAGTTCGCCGCGCGCGCCGCCGGACATCCCGCCGCGGAGGCTGCCGCCATCGCCACCGAGATCGCCGAGGAACGACGCGACGACGAGGCGAGCAAGCTCGAGGATCCACGCGACGTCGCCGCGCAGCCGCTCACGTCCGGCGTGCGCTGACGCCGGCGCTCTTCATGAACCGCCGCGCTGACCGAGCGCGGCGCAGGACAGCGTGATGCGCGTGGTGCCGTTTGCGCCGAGCGGCGTGACCGACGAGGGCGTGCAGCGCTCGAGCTGCAGCTTCAGGATCACGGCTCCTTCCGGTCCTATGTACTCTACACGCATGTTGCGCGGCGCCGCCTTGGCGCCAGCCTTCTGCCATGCGACGAAGGGAGGTGCTCCGCCGGCCGCCACTTC
>JAXDMI010000817.1:0-5653 GCA_034666145.1 Myxococcales bacterium
GGATGTACGCGCGGATCCACCACGCCGCGTACGACGACAGCTTCACGCCGCGGTACGGGTCGTAGCGCTTGACCGCTTGCATGAGGCCGATGTTGCCCTCCTGCACGAGGTCCATGATGTTCTTGTAAGCGCGCCGGTACTCGTAGGCGATCTTCACCACGAGGCGCAGGTTCGCCGTCACGAGACGCGCGGCGAGCGCCGGGTCCTGTGTGGCGATGAACTTCGACGCGAGCTCGTGGGTCTCCTCCGGCGTCAGCAGCGGATGCCGCTGGATCTCGCGGAGGTAAGCGGCCATCGGGTCGAGCCGCTCCATCGAGGAGCTGACGCCGCGCGTGAGATCGCGGGAGAGCGGCACGGAGTGGGCGGCGACGTCTCCGTCGGCATCGGCCGCGTCGACCTCGACGTCGGGCTCGCCGTCGCGCGGCTCGGCGAGCGCGTCGTCGTCGGCAGCGACGTCGGCGACCTCTTCGTCCGCGTCGCCGTCGGCCGGGACTGCGCCACCTTCGTGTTCGGCTTCGCTGTCGCTCTCGTCGAGCTCGTCTTTCGGAGCCGCGGCCTTGCTCGCCTTCTTCGGCTTCACGGCGCGCGCGCGCTCACCTGCGGCGGCCGCCTTCTTCGCAGGCGCGCCGGCTGTCGAAGTCTTGGGCGAGCGGGGCACGATGGCGGATCTACCACGCTTTTCATCGGTAGAGGAACACCGTCGCGGCCATCGCGACGGCCATGATCAACGCGAGCAACACGTCGTGTCCGAAGCTCATTCCGGGACGAGGCTGCGAGCGAGGAACGACGCTCGCGCGCGACCGTCGCGCGCGCTCCTCGAGGCCGCCGTCGTCCTTCGAAGCGCCGTCGCGCTCCTCAGGGCGAGCCTGCTCGGCGGGTGTCATGGCCAACGACTCCATCCATCGACTGTGGGGACGATAACGCGTTGCGTCAATGGGGCCGTCGATTACGGCGCAAATGCTGATATTCTCGCTACTTGAGGCGTGTCGACATTGACACGGTGGCAGGTCTCCGTATCCTCGACCTCCGTGAAGGCCGCTGCGCCGGAAGGCGCTCTTGCCGCGTTCGCCGAGCTCGGACTGTCGAGCGCCGACTTCGACGCGTTCCTCGAGCCGACCGTTCCGCCCTCGCGCGCCGGCCAGTCAGGGCGCCCCGTGCCTGCGGCGCAGCGGCGCGCCCTGCGCAATCGCATCGAGGTCTGGGCGCGTGGCATCGTCCCGCGTCTCGAGGAGCTCGGTCTCGCCATCGAGGTGGTCGTTCCGGACGAGGTCGATCAGCACATCTCGTCGCGTGCGCCGCGCGCCATCGCGCAACGCGTGATCTTCGTCCGCGATCAGTTCGGGCGCTCGAGCGTTCCTCGGATCGCGCCCGACGTCGATCCGCTGCGCGGTCACGCGTTTCTCGCGCTCACCATCGACAGCGTTCACGTCGAGGTCGCGCTCGAGGTTTGTCCCGAGGCGGAGGCCGACGTGAAGAACCTCCGCGCGCGCCTCGGCGATCCGACGCGCCTCCTCGAGCTGACGACGCTCTTCGAGACGTTGCCGCAGGAGTTCGCGATCGGCGTCATCGGCGTACCGAGCTTCCCGAGCGCCGAGAATGCGAGCGCCGACGACGTGCGGGCGCTTCTCGACGACAGCCAGCGCAGCGGTCGCGCGCTCTGGGTGGGATGGAGCGTGAAGCGCGAAGTGGCGCTGGCTCACTCGATCGATCTCGACGAGCAGCTCGCGGACGCGCTCGTGGTCCTCGCGCATGCGTACAAGCTGCTCGCGTGGGCCCCCGACAACGATCTCATCGGGGCCAGTCGGCGCGGCGCCTGGCGCGCGGGTCGAGCGCGCAACGAAGAGCGACGCGAACGCGGCCGCGAGGAGCGCCGGAAGCGAAGGAACGTGCGGAGCAAGAAGCCGACACGCATCGAAGGCACGCGTCGCGAGCGCGAGGACGCTCGCCGCCTGTTGACCGTCGCCGAGCGCGAGGGCGCGGGCCCGGCATCGCGCGCCGCGGCCGGAGCGCGCGGTAAGAGCGAAGAGGCGCAGGCCACCGAGGCGGGCGATCGCGGGCGCGGCGAGCAGGGACGCTCCGTACCCGCGAGGCGGCCCATGCTCCAGACCATGATGCGCGCGCGCGGTGCTCGGCCCGCGCTCTCCACCGAGGTCGATCCCAAGGTGCCGATCGAGAAGGGCACCCGCGTGAGGGTCCTCGCCGGACCGTTCGCCAACAAGGTCGGCATCGTGCAGGAGCTCGACTCGAAGGGCCGAGCGCGGGTTCGCCTCGGCCTCCTCGCGGCGACCCTGGATCTGAAGGACCTCGTGGCCAGCACGGAGGGCACGCGCCCGATGCTGGGAAGCTCGCACCGCCGCCCGCGAAACGTCCGCTCGCGCTGAGGCACGGCTCAGCAACGGTCGCGTGGAGCTGAGCATCCAAGGCGCGCGTCTGGTATGAATCGACGCCGTCGTCGTGCGCGAAACCTCGTCAAAAGATGCTCCGGATCCGGCGGCGGCGTTCCCGATCACGCTGTCGGGTCAGTTCCGCCGGCACCTGCCGCGTTACGTCGCTGGCACGGTCGTGCTTGCCACGTTCCAGCTCGCGCTGAACCGCATCGACTGGCAATCCAAGGCAGCGATCGACGCGGTCTTCGGCGGCACCCCCGAGCAGGTGACCAGACCGGCGCTCATCATCCTGGCCCTCGCCATCGTGGCCTTCGTCGCGCGCGTGGCCAGCCGCTGGTTCATCTTCAACGCGGGCCGTGACGCCGAGTACCAGCTCCGGGCGCTGCTCCTCCATCGATTGCATCGCCTCGGTACCGCGTTCTACCGGACGATGTCGGCGGGCGAGATCATGAGCCGCTCGACGGGGGACCTCCAGCAGGTGCGGTTGCTCCTCGGGTTCGGCATCCTCAACGTGATCAACGTGACCCTCGCGTTCGCGAGCGCGCTCCAGGTCATGGTGAAGGTCAGCACGCGGCTCACGCTCGTCTCCTTCGTGATGCTCCCGTTCATGATCGTCATCACGCGCTCGTTCTCGCGCGCGATGTTCGCGAAGACGCGCTCCAACCAGGAGACGCTCGGTAAGCTGAGCGAGGTCCTGCAGACGAACCTCGCCGGCGTGCGCATCGTGCGCAGCTTCGCGCTCAAGAAACGCGAGCGCGGTCGCTTCGACAAGGCCAACAACGCCTACCTCGAGGCGAGCCTCTCGCTCGCGCGCCTCCGCGGCCTCATGGGACCGATGGTGGGCGCAGCGAGCTCGCTCGGCGTCCTCGCATTCTTCTGGTACGGCGCGACGCTGCTCCAGCGCGGCCCCGACGACGGCGGCATCACGCGCGGCGACTTCTTCGCGTTCTGGCTCGCCTACGGCCGCATGACGTGGCCGATGATCGCGCTCGGCTTCTCGATCTCGATCGTGCAGCGCGGTCGCGCCGGCTACGAGCGCCTCAAGCAGATCTTCGACGCCATCCCCGAGGTCACCGACGGTCCGCTGCCCGAGCCCGACGACTTCGACGGCGCCATCTCGGTGCGTGGTCTCTCGTTCGCGTACGGCGATCACAAAGTGGTCGACGACGTTTCGTTCGATGTCCCCGCGGGCAAGTCGATCGCCATCGTCGGTCGTACGGGCTCCGGCAAATCCACGCTCGCGATGCTCCTCGCGCGTCTCTTGCCGACGCCGGCGACGACCGTGCTCATCGACGGCCAGGACGTCTGCGATCTCCCGCTGTCCGCCGTCCGCAAGGCCATCGGCTACGCGCAGCAGGACGCGTTCTTGTTCTCGACCACCGTGGCTCGCAACATCGGCTTCTGTATCGACGACGCCGAGTCGGACGATGCGGTACGGCGCATCCGCGAGGCGTCACGCGAGGCGCAGGTCCTCGAAGAGGCGCTCGGTCTCCCCGAGGGCTTCGAGACCGTCGTCGGGGAGCGCGGCGTACAGCTCTCCGGCGGCCAGAAGCAGCGCATCGCCCTCGCGCGCGCGCTCGTGCGCGAGCCGAAGGTCCTCGTCCTCGACGATCCGCTCTCCGCCGTCGACGCCAAGACCGAGTCGGCGATCCTCGATGCCGTCGAACGCCAGGCCGAAGCGCGCACCGTCGTGCTCATCACGCATCGCGTGGCTGCGGCGTCGCGCTGCGATCAGATCGTCGTGCTCGACGAGGGACGCGTGCTCGAGCACGGCACGCACGACGAGCTCGTCGATGCGGGCGGCCTCTACGCGAAGTTCGCGGCGGAGCAGTCGGCGAAGTCCGAGGTCGACGCCATCGACGTCGACGAACCCGCGCCGGCGCCGACGACGGAGGCCCTCGCATGAGCGCCGAGCCGACGAAGCCGACCACCGAGCCGACCGAGCCGGTCGAGCCCGCAGCGCCCGCCAAACCGGTGGCGGCGAGGCCCAACGACGACGCTGCGCAGAGCGTCGCGCTCAGCGCCGTCGAGGGCGCGCGCAAGGCGGCCGGCACGCTGCGCGACTTCCACGAAGAAGAGCGTCTCGGTCGCGCCTACGACGCGCAGCTCCTCGCGCGGCTCTGGCCCTTCATGCGGCCGCACGCGAAGTTCCTCGTCGCGTCGCTCTCGATGATCCTCATCGCGGCGGGCCTGAACCTGGTGCGACCGGTGGTGATGGGCCGTCTCGTCGCGAACGCCCAGGACGATCATCCGCAAGGGCTGATTCGCTACGGCATCATCCTCTCGCTCATCGTCGTCGGCATGCAGGCGCTGACGTTCGTGCAGATGTACACGATGCAGATCGCCGGAGCGCGCTCGATGGCCGATCTCCGCGCGCATCTCTTCGAGTTCATGCAGCGCCTCGAGCTGCGTTACTACGACCGAACGCCGGTCGGACGTCTCGTCACGCGCGCCACCAACGACGTCGACGCGGTCGGTGAGCTCTTCGCCTCCGGCGTGCTCAACGCCATCGGCGATCTGGTGGCGCTGATCGGCATCGTCATCATGATGTTGATCCTCGACGTGCGCATGTCGCTGATCGCGTTCGGCGCGCTGCCGGTCGTGGGCGTGATCGTCTGGTACGTGCGCGGCCGCGCGCGCCAGGCCTATCGCGACATCCGCGTGAAGACGGCGCGACTCAACGCGTTCTTGAACGAGCAGGTCTCGGGCATGAGCGTTGTGCAGGCGTATGCACGCGAGAAGGGGATGGCCGCGGAGTTCGACGCCATCAACGTCGAGTATCGCGAGGCGAACAAATCCTCCGTATTTTACGAGGCCGTTCTCGACGCCGCGATCGAGATGGTCGGCACCGTCTGCATCGCGAGCATCCTCTGGTGGGCGGGGCTCAAGCGCGTCGACGATCCGCACATCACGTTCCCGCTCGTCGTCGTGTTCACGCAGTACATCAAGCAGTTCTTCGAGCCCGTGAGCCTGCTCGCGACGCGCTACACCGTGCTCCAGTCGGCGATGAGCGGGGCCGAGCGCATCTTCAAGCTGCTCGACGAGAAGAGCCTCGAGTCGGAGGGCACGCCCGTTGCGGCAGCGACCACGGCAGCGGTGGAGAACGAGGCGGTCGCGCTCGACGACGTCACGTTCTCGTACTAGAAGGGCGTGCCCGTCGTGAGCGACGTCTCGTTCACGGTGAAGAAGGGCGAGCGATTCTCCCTCGTCTGAGCGACCGGTGCCTGCAAGACCAAGTTTTCGAGCCTCCTCTTGCGGTTGTTCGA
>JAXDMI010000818.1:0-7371 GCA_034666145.1 Myxococcales bacterium
AGTCGCCGGGCTTCGCTGCTTCGAGGCCTGCGAGCATGAGCGTCGGCAGATCGAGCTCGAGGGGGAACTCGACCGGCGGCGCCGTCTGTCCGCGATAGAACGTCACCGTCCCGGACCGCCACAAGAAGAGATCGGCGACGCGATCGCGGCCCTGCTCGCGAATCGCGCGGAAGATGTCGACGGGCCCCACGAGGCCCATCGAGATGAGCGTGTCGCCCATGCGTCCGCCGTAGCGAGGCAGCACGGCGAGCGCGAGATCGAGCTCCTCGCGTTCCAGCTTTCCGCGCCGCACGAGGTACTCGCCGAGCAGCTCGCTCGCGTTGCTCGAGGCGACGTGATGCAGCTTGCCGGCGACGAAGTAGAGCTCCTTGCGCGCACCGCCGCCTTCGCTGGCGTCGTCGGTGCGCTCTGCGAACAGCACGCCGGTCTCACGCTGCGCGAGCACCCGCATCAGCGTGGTCAGCATCGTGACGTTGCCGAGCTGATCCTGGAAGTCGGGCGCCCCCGGACCGGCGAGCTTGCCGGTCGTGGCACTCGGCGGCGGGAAGAAGCGCGCGAACTCGTCGATCTCCTCGACGTCCTTGAAGCCGCGACCGACGAAGTCGACCTGGTCGCCGCGCTGCAGACTTCCGGTGGCGAGCGCCTCCATCAGCCGCGCGAACGTCCACGGGCCGAGCTTCTCGCCGTTCTCGCGGAGCACCCACGACGGCAGCAGCTCGTACTCCGAGGTCTTGCGCTCCGGGCCGTCGCCGTCGCCGTCGCCGAGGTCGTTGGGCAGCTCGGACTCCGGAGCAGGTCGGCGCTGGGGTGCCGCCGGTGCCGCGGCCGCCTGCGACGTCGCGGGGGCAGGCGGGCGCCCGGGCCGCGGAGGCATGGGCTTCGCGCCGCGCGGTGGCTGGGGCGCTCCGTGCGGTGGCTCGTTCGATGGCTGCGCGGCGCGCATCGCTCGTGCGCTCTCACGCACCGCCGCCATCTGATCCGAAGAAGCTGCAGACTGCACCCATCTCACCCGGGCTGCGATCTCGCGGACGGCGAGCCGCGGGTCGGCCTCGAACGGCGCGAGCGCATGCGCGAATTCGGTGGCATTCGGGAAGCGGGCCGACGGACTGCGCGAGAGAGCGCGCTGGAGCACCTCGAAGAGCCCCGGCGGCAGACGCGCGCGGATGTCCTGGAGCGCGTCGACCTTGCAGTCACGGATGGCGAGCAGGATCGCCAGCTGCCCGCCGCCCGGGAAGAGCGGGCGGTTGAGGAGGATCTCCGCGAGCACGGTGCCGAGGCTGAAGAGATCGGCGCGATGATCGCTGGGCTCGCCCGCGACCTGCTCGGGCGCGAGATACGCGAACTTCCCCTTGAGCACCTGCCCCGCTTCGCTGCGCAGCGTGGTGCGCGTCGTGGAGCGCGCGATGCCGAAGTCCCCGAGCTTCACCTTGCCGTCCTTCGACATGTAGATGTTCGAAGGACTGACGTCGCGATGGACGATGCCGAGCGCTCCGCCCGAAAGCGGATCGCGTGCAGCATGCACGCTTTCGAGAGCGCGCAGCACCTCGCGCGCGATGTAGACGGCGACACCCACCGGCAAGAGCTCGTCGTCTTGGCGAAGGCGACGCAGCAGTCGATAACCGTCGACGCCGTCGATGTACTCCATCGACAAGTAGGGCTCGCCGCGATTGTCGACACCGGCGCCGAACACCGTGACCACGTTGCCGTGCGTCACTGCCGCGTGGAGACGAGCCTCGCGCTCGAACATCGTGCGCCCTTCGGGATCGGACGCGAAGTGCGGGAGCAGACGCTTGACGACGAGGCGATCGGGAAGGCCCGAATCCGGCGTCGCGGGTCGCCCGAGATACACTTCGGCCGTGCCACCGACCGCGATACGCGAATCGAGGAAAAACGGGCCGAAGCGGAACGGAGCAGACATTCTCGTGGCGGACGGGCGTCAGCCGAAAGGGTAGCGATTTCCAAGCGCTATGTCACGAACGCGAGCCGGGCGGCTGCTAAGGTAGCGCGCGTGCAGCGGATCCTCGGGTTCTTCGCGTCCTTCGCGTCCAAGGCTTTGTTCGTTGGCTTGCTGAGCGGCCTCTTCGTCGCGCTCGCCGCCTTCTGCGCCTGTGAGGGCTGCAAGAGCTCGGGCGCTCCTGACGGCAGCAGTCCCAGGGCCGGTGCGGACGGCGTCCCTGCGGCACGGCTCTACCTCGTATCGGATCTCGCCGGTGCGCTCGAGCCGTGTGGCTGCGTCAAGGATCAGCTCGGCGGAATGGATCACTTCGGCGCGCTCGTCGCCGCCGAAAAGGACAAGGCGAAGGCCTCCGGCGTGCTCTCCGCGGGTCCGCTCTTCTTCCTGGACATGGAGCTCGCGGCCGATCGTCGCGGGCAGGAGATCACGAAGGCCGAGACCATCGCAGCGTCGATGAAGACGCTGCACCTCCTCGGCTTCACGCCTGGTCGCAACGATTGGGCGGGCGGCGTCGATACGCTGCAGAAGCTCACCGCAACGGCATCGGCACCGCTCGTCGCAGCGAACCTCGTTGCGCCCGGCCTCGCGCCCGTGAAGTGGACGAAGACCAAGGTCGGCGGCATCGACCTCGGCATCATCGGCGTCGCTGCGCCCGACAAGTCGAAGCTGCCGCTCGAGGGCGTGACGTCGGCCCCGGCGGCCGACGCCGTGAAGACGGCGGCCGCTGCGCTGAAGAAGGACGGAGCGCAGGCGATCATCGTGCTCGCCGCGGTAGGACGCGGCGAGGCCAAACGAATCGCCGACGTGAATCCCGAGCTGCTCGCCATCCTCGTGGGCTCGACGGGCGGCGGCGGCGAGGCCAACACCACGGCACCGCCGGCGGAGATCATCGGCGACGTGCTGATCGTCGAGACCGGGAACCACCTCCAGACGGCGGCCGTTCTCGATCTCTATCCGCGCGAAGGCGCCACCGCCGCCGGGCTCGTGAAGTTCGCCGACGGCACCGGCATCGAGCGCATCCGCAAGCGCGAGGAGCTGAGCGGACGCATCGACGAGCTACGCGCTCGCATCGCCACGTGGGAGACGGACAAGAGCGTCGAGAAGAAGGACGTCGACGCGCGGAAGGCGGAGCTCGCGAAGCTCGAGGCCGAGCGCGACGCGCTCGACAAGGCGCCCCCGCCCGCGACCGGCAGCTACTACCGCTACGCGATGCGCGAGATCCGCGACAACCTCGGTAACGACGGCGCGATCAAGTCGCAGATGAGTGCATATTACAAGAAAGTGAACGACGCGAACAAGCTGGAGTTCGCGGATCGCAAGCCGAAGGCGCCGGCGAAGGGCGAGCCGAGCTACGTCGGCATCGACTCGTGCACCAACTGTCACGAGGAGCCGCGCAAGGTCTGGGACCAGACGAAGCACGCGCACGCGTACGCCACGCTCTCGACGCAGTTCAAGGAGTTCAACCTCGACTGCGTGAGCTGTCACGTCACCGGCTACGATCGCCCGGGCGGCAGCACCGTCACGCACGTCGACGACCTCAAGGACGTCCAGTGCGAGGTCTGTCACGGTCCCGGCTCACTGCATGCCGCGAAGCCGGAGAAGGTGAAGATCCCGGTCGCGAAGCCGAGCGCCGACGTGTGTCTCTCGTGCCATCACCCGCCGCACGTCCATGCGTTCGACGCGAAGGTGAAGATGGCGGAGATCCTCGGCCCGGGTCACGGCAAACCGAAGTGACCGTGCAGACGGCTGACGCCCGCCTCCACCGCTAAGCGCGCGCGCAGCTCACGCTCGTGCGCGCATGTGGGCACGTGACCGCGCTCGAGCAGCCGGGCCGCATCCGGGACGCGTTGACCGCGTTCGTGACCGGTCTAGACCGAACGTCGCCGTCGGACGTAGAACGGGCTGCGCGAAGGAACGCCCTTATTTCCAGGCCGATCGTCGCGCGTCGAGTCATCGCGCGCGGACACTGAAAGGCCGGCGGCTCGTCGAGCGTTCCATCGGCAGCAGCTCTCCCGGAACAATCTCGAAAAGTCGCTGTCGACCACCAAGACCGCGCCTTTCGCCGCGTCTCAAGATCAACCGCTCCGTCAACGGTCCGCGCGCGTCGCGCCTGCAAAACCATGCTTCATCGTTCTCACGTACCCCTCTACGGAGTGGGCGCGGCGCTGGCGTTGTGCCTTGCGACCGCCTCGTGTGCTGCTCCGAGCAACAACGAGCAAGCGGCGTCCATCGCGGCATCGGCAGCGGTGGTGCCCGAGATCGACGAGATCGAGGAGACGCTCGCCCTCTCCGTCGTTGCGCTCGACATCCGCCACGGCACCCTGCGCATCGAAGCGTCGATGGATGACGGCTCGGCCGACGTCTCGATGTGGCTCGGGGACGCGCAAGGTTGCGGCGACCGCGAAGTCGGTCACGGCATCGCCACGCGCTCGGGATTCGCGTGGAGCCTCTCGCGTGACGAGGTCGCGCGCGCCATCGAGTGCAGTCTCACGGTGAAGGTTCACGCCATCAACGACGAGGGCCAGCACGTGCGCCGCGTCGCGCAGCTCCCGGTGTCCGTCGCGGTGCAGCCCGACGGCGCCGATCTCGTGCGCCTCCGCGCGATGGAGTCGGAAGGCTCGACGACGACGCTCACCTTCATGGGTCCTTCCGAGGCGTCACGCTTGCACGTGGCGGGCACCATCATCGGCGCGTCCGACCCCGTCGAGATCAACGGGAAGATGCCGCGCGGCGCGTTCCTCTCGTCCTTCGTGGTCGACAACGACGACCTCGCGCGGTCCATGTTCGCGCGCAGCCATCTCACCATCCTGGGTGAGGAGTTCCTCGCTGCCGTCACGGTCGGGAACTTCACGCTCGACGTCTCGCGGCCCGAGCCGCCCACCGAGCCCGAGCCCGTGCAGTCGGAGTCCGAGTCCGGATCGCCCCCGCCGCAGCAGTATTACTACGACGACGGCTGCGACGACTGCGGCGACGGCTGAATCACTCCTCGCCGCCGGGCTCGTCCTTGTTCTCGTCCTTGTCGTCGGGGGTGGCCACGCCGTCCGCCGAAGGTAGCGCCACACTCTCGAGCGCGACGTCGAGCTCGGCGCGTCGCTTGGCGAAGACCTCGCGATCCGAGGGCGGCAGCGTGCGAACGCCGTCCATCTTGAGCCCCATGGGATCGATGAACGTGCCGCCGCGCTTCACCGCGAAGTGGAGATGCGGGCCGGTGACGCGTCCCGTCTGACCGACGTAGCCGACGAGCTGACGTGCTTCGACGTGCTGCCCGCTGTGAATCCCGGGAGCGAAACGCGAGAGGTGGCAGTACGCGGTGGAGAGGTTCGACGCGTGATCGATCTGCACCATGTTCCCGCAGGGTCCGCTGTCGCCGGCGCTGTGCACGGTGCCCGAAGAGGCCGCGAATACCGGGGTTCCGGTGGTCGCGCCGAAGTCGATGCCGTTGTGCGGCATCACCACGTGCAGCACCGGATGCATGCGCTTGGGATTGAAGCGCGACGTGATGCGCGCGAGCGGGACCGGCGAGCGGAACGTTCCGCGGAACGGCTGCTGGCCCTTCGCGTCGTAGAAGCCGGCGCGCGGCATGTGCCGCCGGCTCCCCTCTGCGGAGACGTCGCGCTCGTAGTAGTAGACGCGCAGACGGTCGCCGGTCTTCGGCACGTACTCCACGGCCTCCACGCGATAGTGCGCGAACGCGCCCTCGATCCACTCCTCGTCGCCGATGACGCGGAGGCGCACGCCGGGCTTGACGACCGCGGAGTCGCCGTGACCGTCGAGCGCGTCGTCAATCTCCTCGATGGCCTCTTCGCGGAGCCCCGCAGCGGCGATGGCCTTCGCGAGATCGGCGGTGACCACGAGCGCGGTCTGCGTGCGCTTCTTCTCGACGAAGAGCTCGAGCTTCTTCGCGGCGAGGCTCTCCTCGGTCTTCCACTGCCAGATCTCGGTCGGCGATCCGATGTACTCGAACGCGACGACCGTGCCCTTCGTGCGATCGCGCGCGACGACGAAGCTGTCCTTCGACACGCCGTGCTCGATGCGACGGATGTCGTCGGTGGCGTGCGTGATGCGACGCACCTCGGTCTTCGTGATCCCGGCTTGCGCGAGGGCGGCGGCGAGCGTGTGCGAGCCCCGCGTTCCCTTCACGATCTCGATGGCGGGATCGTGCTCGAGGGCTGCGACGCGCCAGACCGGGACGAACTTCGGACCCGCATCGGCCTGCGCAGGAGCGGCGGAACCGGTGCCGCCGGCGGCCGATGCAGCGCTCGCCCCGCCGTCGCCGATCGATCCCGGCGACGTGGCGCTCCCGGGCAGCTCCGCGCTCGTCAGCGCGGCGACCGGCGAAATCGAGGACGCGCCGGGCGCGGACTGCGGACCGCGCGCGATGAGCACGACACCGAGGAGCACGAGCCCGCCCAGGATCCCGGAGGCCACGGATTGACCACGATCGCGGGGTTGCGAAGCGGTATTCGTGGATTCCGGTGACGACGGACTCAGTCGCTGCGGTCGTTCGATCGGATCTCGGCTCTCGTCCGGCACGCGGCGGACGACATAGCCTCGGGAACGGGCACGCGCAAGGCGAGGGCCCCCCAGAGGCATCCCCCTTCCCTGAGCGCGCCAAACGTCGCTAGAGTGCGGGATCGTGAAGCACGGAAGAGGCGAAGCATGAACGAGCGGGTGAAGCAGCTCCTCGTCCTCGGTCGCGAGCACTATGCGAAGCGCGAGTTCGAGAAGGCGGAGCAGATGCTCCGCATGGTCCTCGAAGAGGAGGATCGCTACGCCGACGTGCACGACATGCTGGGCGTCATCGCGCATTCGCGCGGGAATTTCCTGGTCGCCGAGCGGCACTTCGAGCGCGCCCTCGAGCTGAACCCGGCCTACACGGAAGCGGCCCTCAACCTCGCCGTCACCTACAACGATCGCGGCAAGTACGAGAAGGCGCGCGAAGTCTATAGCCGAATCAAGGTGGGTCCCGCCGGCACGGCTCAGGGGCTCGACGCGTTCGCACGCGGCAAGCTCGCCAACATGCACGCGGATCTCGCGCAGGCCTACGCCGATGCCGGCCTCCCGCGCGAGGCGATCCACGAGTACGAGAAGGCGACGTCGCTGTGCCCGCAGTTCGCCGACCTCCAGGTGAAGCTCGGCACGCTGCTCCGCGAGATCAACGACCTCCCCGCCGCGCGCGCGCATTACGAAGCGGCGCTGGCGGCAAAGCCGAACTACGTCCCTGCGCGGCTCCAGCTCGGCGTCACGCTGCTCGCGCTCGGTGAGTCCACCGCGGCGGAAGAGCACTGGCGCGAGGTGATCAAGATCGAGCCCGAGAACTCGCAGGCGAAGATGTACCTGCGCATGCTCGAGCGCACGCGCACGTCGACGCCGCCGCAGGCCCCGCAGTCCTGAACGGGCGCGGCGGGTCCGAAGTC
>JAXDMI010000819.1:0-10447 GCA_034666145.1 Myxococcales bacterium
AGGCCAGTCGTGGCATCCGCGGCGTGGACGCCGCGATCGCCAATCGAGCGAGTTCGGTCCTCGGGCATGCGGGCGTCGACGAATCTACCATGGGTCGCTCGCGCGCTTCGGGGACGCTTCGTGACAGGCTGGCGCAACAGCCGCCCATCGCCGTGGCGCATCGGGCGCCACGAGCCGTAAATCCCGGTCCTTCCTACGGCACGGCGGTTGCGAGGGGACTCGGCACGATGACCCTCGCAATGCCCATCACGCCCTGGCTTCATCGCTCGGTCACCAGCCGCGCCGCTGCCGCGATCTCCGGCGCCGCGGTGCTGGGCTCTGCGGCGGCGATCGAGGTCGCGCGCGCGTGGACGGACGCACCGCACCCCGGCGTCGAGGCCGAGCAGGTGGTGGGCGGCTTCGTCGTCGCGCTCTTCGTGACGGCGGCGTTCGGTCTGCTCGCGCGGTCGCGGTTCTTCGGCAACGTGGTGGTCGCCGCCGTGTTCGCGCTCGTCGCGCATGGCTCGACGCTCGCGCTCGAGGGCGAGATGATCGGCACGCTCTTCCTCGGCCTCGCGCCCATCGTCGCGCTGCTCGGCCACGTAACGTTCGCGACCGACGAAGAGCTCGAGGCGACCGCCGCACGCGACGCGCTCATGAGCGCTAAGCTCCTCGCGCTATGGATGAAGACGAGCCGCAAGCGGACTGTACGCATTGCGCCGCGTGCTGCTTCTCCGATTCCCCTCGCCATGCGCGCGTCACAGGCGACGATCATCGACGCCTGGGTGAAGAAGCCGAGCGGCTCGTCGAGTGGATCGGCAACGCCGCGTTCATGCGTCTCGAACGCGTGAAGGGCACGCCCCATCAGAAATGCGTCGCGCTGGCGATCGACGCCGTGACCGGCACGTTCGCATGCTCGATCTACGAGACGCGCCCGCAGGTGTGCCGCGACCTCGAGCGCGCCTCGAGCGCCTGCCGAGGCGAGCTCGCGACGAAAGGCGATCGCCCGAAGCGCGCGCTCGTCGTCCTCCGGGGAGGCGTGGGCGACGCGCCGGGGCTCCTCCGGTCCCGAGAGGGCTGACGATTCGGACCCGAATCGTGCTGCGCCCGCAGTGATTCCCGCGATTCCGCGGCGTTCCTGATTGTCAGGACCCGAATCGTGCCGCGCCCGCAGTGATTCCCGCGATTCCGCGGTGTTCGTAATTGTCAGGACCCGAATCGTCGCCACGCCCCCAGTAATTCCCGCGATTCCGCGGTGTTCGTGATTGTCAGGACCCGAATCGTGCTCCGCCCGCAGTGATTCCCGCGATTCCACGGTGTTCGTGATTGTCAGGACCCGAATCGTGCCCCGCCCGCACTGACTCCCACGATTCCGGGGTGTTCGTGATTGTCAGGACCCGAATCGTCGGCACCGCTCGGTGATGGGGACGAGCCCCCCCGAGGCCGCCCTCACGGTCGCGGATTACTTGGCGAGCTCGAGCGTGTCGAGGACCGGGTCGGTGCCCGACGCCGACAGTCCATAGGTCGTCAGCGTCAGCTTGCGCGCGTCGAGCGTGAGCACGCCGTACACGCCGTCGAACCCCGTCTTGCCGCCGAACGTCGCCGACTTCTCGATGAAGTCGGCGGCGCCGACGCTGTAAGGATCGGCGCCGGCGCCCGCGTTCACGACGTAGACGGTGCCGGCGCCGCTCGCGACCGTCGACGGTGCGCCGCGCGCGTCGCTGCCGGCACGCAGCGTCTTCGTGCGCTCGTACGCGTGGTCGTGGCCGTTCACCACGACGTCGACGTGATGCGCGTCGTACATGGGCGCGAGCGTGGCGCGGAGATCGAGCACGTCGCTGTCGGTGGCGTGGTTCGACGTCGTGTAGAGGCCGCGATGATGGACGACCAGGACGAACGGCACCTTCGCGCGGTTCTGGTCGGCGCGTGTGAGGTCGCCCTCGAGCCACGCCAGCATGGTCTTGGCGTGGTCGCCGTCGGCGAGGAGCGCGAGCGGCTGATCGTCGAGCACCACGAAGTGCGTGTTGCCTGCGTCGAACGACGCGAAGGTCTCGGCATACGGCCCGGTGCCGGGAACGGAGAACGCGCCGAAGAAGCGTGCGGCGTCGTTCTCGTGGTTGCCGGCGAGCATGACCATCATCTGCTGCCCCAGCGTGACGAAGCGATTCGGGTCGGCGGGATCCTTCCAGATCGCGCCGAGCCACTGATCGTAGAGCGACTGCTGCGTGCCGGTGAAGACGAGGTCGCCGGTCGTCACCTGCAGGTTCACGGCGCGATCGCGCATGCGCCTCTGCGTCGCCTGCCACACGTCGACCTTGTCGCGCGCGTCGCCGAGGATGCCGACCGTGACGGCGCCGCTCGCCGGGACGGTGGTGAACGACTGCGTCGCGCTCCACGTCTCGGGAGCGCCGCCGCCCGCCTGGTAGTAGTACGTGCGCCCCGCTTCGAGGCCGCACAGATGCACCTCGTGCATCGATGTCGCCGGCTCGTTGGCGCCGAAGCCCACCTCGGGCGGTGGCGTCGTCCACGAATAGCCGGGCACCGGCAGGAACGGACCCGCGGGCGTCGTCCCGATGCGAACGCGCGCAGCGCGGGTGGTCGACGCCGTCTCCCACGTCACGACGGCGGTGTGCGAAGGGTCGGCGTAACCGGGACCGTCGCTCTTCGTATCGCCGCCGAGACCGAGGCGAACGCGCACCGGGTCTGCGCCGGGCGCAGCGGCGTCGTCGAGCGCGAGATCGACGAACGCGTTCCGCTCGGCGGGCACGACGTCGTAGGAACAGCCTTCGCCGTGATACGTGAACGTCGACGGCGCCGCGCCGCCGTCCGATGACGCCGCGGAGCCCGAATCGGAAGAACATGCGGCTGGGCCCACCGCGACCACGGCGCAGCCGAGGGTCGCGAGCCCGACGAGCGCGAGCGTGCGCACGCTCACTCGGCGCCCATGAACGGGTAACCGACCGCGAGCGGCGGGACGAAGGTCTCCTTCACGACGCGCGGCGAGGCCCACCGCAGGAGGTTGTACGCGCTGCCCGCCTTGTCGTTCGTGCCCGAGGCGCGACCGCCGCCGAACGGCTGCTGCCCGACGACGGCGCCGGTGGGCTTGTCGTTGATGTACATGTTGCCGGCCGCCTGACGGAGGCGCTTCACGGCGGTGGCGACCGCGCCACGATCCCTCGCAAAAACCGACCCCGTGAGGCCGTACGGGCTCGTCCGGTCGACGAGCTCGAGCGCATCGGCGATCCCCGTCGGCTTGCCGTCGTCATAGACATGCACGGCGAGCACCGGGCCGAACAGCTCCTCCGCGAGGAGCAGATGCGCGGGATCGGAGACCTCGGCGAGCGTGGGTCCGGCAAACCAGCCCTTCTCGCGAGACCAGCCCGAGTCGGCGATCATCTTCACGCCCGAGTCCGCCTTCAGGCGATCGTGCCAGGTCTTGAGCCGCGTCCACGCGCGCTCGTTGATGACGGCGCCCATGAAGTTCCGGAAGTCGGTGACGTCGCCCATCGTGATCTTCGCGATGTGCGCGGCGCAGAGATCGCGGACCTGCGGCCAGATCGACCTCGGGATGTACGCGCGCGAGGCGGCCGAGCACTTCTGCCCCTGGTACTCGAAGCCACCGCGCACCAGCGCGACGGCGAGCGCCTCGATCTCCGCGCTCGGATGCGCGAACACGAAGTCCTTGCCGCCGGTCTCGCCGACGAGGCGCGGGTAGCTCTTGTAGCTCGCGATGTTCTCGCCGACGTTGCGCCAGATCGACTGGAAGACCTTCGTCGAGCCCGTGAAGTGGACGCCCGCGAGGTCGCGATGGCGCAGGCAGACCTCGGAGACCTTCGCGCCGTCGCCGTAGACGACGTTGATGACGCCGGGCGGCAGGCCCGCGGCCTCGAAGAGCCGCATCGTGTGATACGCGGCGAGGCTCTGGTTCTCGGCCGGCTTCCACACGACGACGTTGCCCATCAGCGCGCAGACCGAGGGCAGGTTGCCGGCGATGGCGGTGAAGTTGAACGGCGTGATGGCGAGCACGAAGCCCTCGAGCGGCCGGAGCTCGAGGTCGTTCTGGAAGCCCGGCGGCGAGATCGGCTGGTGCTCCGCGAGCCGCGACGCAAACGCCACGTTGAACCGGAGAAAATCGATGAGCTCGCAGGCCGCGTCGATCTCGGCTTGGTATGCGGTCTTGCTCTGCCCGAGCATGGTCGCGGCGTTGAGCACCTGCCGCCACGGTCCGGCCAGGAGATCGGCGGCCCGCGAGAAGATGCGCGCACGCTCGGCGAAGGGCATCGCCGCCCACGCCGGCGCCGCCTCGAGCGCGGCCGCAATGGCGCGCTCGGCCATCGGGTGGCCGCCGTCGTGGCACGTCGCGAGGAGGAGCTGATGATCGTGAGGCGCGCGCACCTCGTAAATCGCGCCCTCGCGTGATTCTTTTCCGGCGACGACGTGCGGGACGTCGGGCCTCTCCTTGCCCATCGTCCCGAGCGCGCTCTTGAGCGCAGCCCGTTCCGGCGAGCCCGGAGCGTAGGAGAGGATCGGCTCGTTCGCAGGGGTGGCGATGGGCGTCGGGAGGTCCAGCATCGGTTTGGCCCGGAAGCATAGTCTCTAGGAACAGCGCGCGCGACGTGCTTAGTAGCGGTCCAAGAACACCATGGCGCGCATCTTCCGAACGCTTCCTGAAAAGGGTCAGTCCATCGCGATCGCCTTCTCCGGCGGGCTCGACACGAGGTGCGCCGTCGCCTGGCTCACGCGTCGCGGGCTCGTCGTTCATGCCTATACGGCTGACCTCGGACAGCCCGACGAGAAGGACGTCAACGACGTCCCCAAGGAAGCGCTGCGTCACGGCGCCGTCGGAGCGCGGCTGCTCGATTGCCGCGAGGCCATCGCGCGCGAAGGCATCATCGCGCTGCAGTGCGGCGCGTTCCACCTCGCGACCGCGGGCCGGAAGTACTTCAACACCACGCCGCTCGGGCGCGCCGTCACCGGCACCGCGATCGCGCGCGCCATGCGCGAGGACGGCGTCGGCATCTTCAGCGACGGCTCGACCCACAAGGGCAACGACATCCAGCGCTTCTTCCGTTACGGCCTGCTCGTCCAGCCCGAGATGCGCGTCTACAAGCCGTGGCTCGACGCGGCCTTCGTCGGCGAGCTCGGCGGGCGCACGGAGATGTCGGCGTTCCTCGAGGCGGCCGGCCTCCCCTACTCCATGAAGACCGAGAAGGCGTACAGCACCGACAGCAACATGCTCGGCGCGACGCACGAGGCGAAGGACCTCGAGCGCCTCGATCGCGGCATCACCATCGTCGAGCCCATCATGGGCGTCGCGTCGTGGAAGAGCGATGTGAAGATCGAGCCCGAGCGCGTGAAGATCACGTTCGAGCGCGGGGTCCCCGTCGCTCTCGAGTCGAAGAGCGGCGGCGGCGGCAAGAGGCTCGGCTCGCTCGCCGCGGCGGTGCTCGAAGCCAACGCCATCGGCGGGCGGCACGGGCTCGGCGTGAGCGATCAAATCGAGAACCGCGTCATCGAGGCGAAGAGCCGCGGCATTTACGAAGCGCCGGGCATGGCGCTCTTCCACATCGCGTACGAGCGCCTGCTCAGCGCCATCCACAACGAGAACACGCTCGACCAGTACGCGAACCTCGGTCGCCGGCTCGGGCGCCTCCTCTACGAGGGCCGCTGGTACGACCCGGAGGCGCGCCTCCTCAAGCATGCGCTCGCGTCGGGGATCGCCGCGCACGTCACCGGCTCGGTGGAGCTCGAGCTCCGCCGCGGCGAGGACTACTCGATCCTGTCCACCGAGGCGGCGGCCGCGACCTACTCGCCCGACAAGCTCTCGATGGAGCGGAGCGATTCGCTGTTCACGCCCGAGGACCGCATCGGCGCGCTCGAGATGCAGACCGTGTCGATCCTCGACAGCCGCGCGCTCCTCCAGCACGCCGCCGAGGCGGATGCGAAGGGCGAAGGCCTCCCGCTCGATCTCGACGTGCGCTGACGATCAGTCGCCGCTGCCGGCGGGAAGCGATGGGCTCGCGATCACGGCGTCGACGCTCGTCGCGCGCATCGCGGAGATCCAGGCGAAGACGGCGGCCTTGCCCTTCTCGTCCACGATGCGCGTGGCGATGGGCGGCATCTGCGCGGTGCCGCGCTGACCGAGGAGCCGGAGCACGACGCTCGAGGTCGGATCACCGGGAGCGATACGGAGCTCGCCGGCCCACGCCGGCGAACGGACGGGGATGCCGACCGTCGATTTCACGACCTCCCACTGCGCGGGCGGCCTCCCGGCGATCTCGTCCCAGCCGATGCGGAGGCGCATGCCGGTGCCATAGGCCGTTCCGAGCGACGTGCCGGTGTGACAGCTCGTTCCGCAGTTGACGTGGATCCATGCGAGCGCGTCCGCGGCGCGCCCGGTGCCGTCGTCGGGGATGGTCACGCTCGTCTTCGCGGGCGGCGCGCTGAGGCGGCCCTCGGCCGCAAGCGCAGCGAGCGTGAAGCCGCTCGCGCCGGGTTGCCCGAGCGACACGGCCTCGAAGCCGAGGAGCTTGTCCTTGCGGCCCTTGTGGCAGTCGTTGCACTCGCTCGACTTCGGGACGACGTAGTCCTTGCCGCCGCCGAGATCGATCGTCGCGCCCTCGGTCTGACGCGTCGCCGTGGCCTCGTCGGCGGACCAGACGTACGCGGCCTGCAGCCAGCGCTCTCCCACGACCTTCTGCATGAAGCGCGTCTCGACGCGCCTTCCAGAGACCTTGAGCTCCTTCCAGACCTTCGTACCGACGGGGTACCGCCACTCGTCCATCGATGCCGTGTCGATCTGCACGCCGTCCGGGAGATCGACCCAGCGCGTCTTCTCGGCGCCGTCGCTCCAGAACGTGACCGCAGGCGTGAAGCTGCGCGCGCGCGCCGACGGCGTCTTCGCGCCGAAGTCCGCGTAGAGGCCGGTGCACCGGAGATCATCCGGCGCGCCGTCGGTCGCTTCGCAGCCGGGAACGAGACCGTCGGTCACCGCCGCCGGCTGCGACGCGGCGTCGTCACCGGCGGGGAGGAGACCGCAACCGAGGCCCGAGCTCCCCGCGGCGACGATGACGAGCATGCCGACGAGCGCGTGCGCCCGCCGCGGCGCCATCAGTTGACCCCGGCGTCCGAAGCAGAGCCGGAGCTGCCGCTGGTGTCTGTGGCCGGCTTCTGGTTGCCCTTCGGGCCACGGCCGCCGAAGTCGACGGAGCCCTGAGACTTGGGCTCGAGCGAGCGGAGATAAACGACGATCCCCTTCACCGAGTACTCGTCCATCTGCCACTGGTGGAGCTTGTTCCACGCGGCCTTGTTCATCATCACGCGCTGCGGAACACCGGCGGGCTTCACGCCCTTCGTGAAGATCGTGACGAGCTCGTCATCGCTGTAGCCGGCGGTCTGCGTCGGCGTGTGCTCGATGTCGCCGCTGCCCTTGTCGGCGCCGGAGCCGTGGCAGTTGGTGCACGAGAGCTGCTTGTCCTTGAAGGCGCCGCCGCCGCCGCCCATTCCCCCGCCGCCGCCACCGTCGCCCTGATCGCCCTTCGTCGGGCGCGTGAGGACGGTGCCGTTGTTGTAGCGCTGGTTGCCGGCCTCCCATTCGTTGTCCATCGACTCGGTGATGGTGAGCGGCGCCTTGCCGACGACGCTGCCGGCCTTCGCAATGATGTCGACGGTGCCGGCGCCGAGGACGGTGATGATCGCGCTGCCGTCGCTCTGCTTTTCGATCGACGCGATGCTCGGATCGGACACGCTCCAGTTGACCTTCGTCACACCCGTGACGACGGCGGGGATCTTGAAGTCGTGCTGGCCGTCGAACGCCGAGTACATCTTGTCGAAGTGGATCTCGAGCGCGGAGTCCGTCGATGCGCTGGCGCTGCTGCCCGCTCCGTCTCCAGCGCCGGAGCACGCGTAGAGGGTCGACGCGAGGACGGAGATGCACGTTGCGGCCAGCGGCCGCCACATCGAGAAACGGATCATGAGATGCCTCCAAGCGCGCGGTCACTCCACGGATTCGTGGCGGCCTGCGCGACGTGATCCGTTGGTGCAACCACGATGCCGTCGCTCCGAACACCGCTCGCTACAGGGCTCGCTCGCGGAAATCCCGAGGATGAAAACCATTCGTAAATGCGAAGTGCAGTGAGCGCACACGCCGCCGCTTTCCCTTGCTGGATCGCGCACTTCAGGGAGCCTTCGAAGGCGCATGATCGATGCGATCACGCGCGCGCTCTGCAATGGCGACGCGTTCGCGCGTGGCTCAGAACCAGCTGCCGATGCCGAGGCTCCATCCGAAATACTCGCGCGAGACATCGACGGCGCCGCTGATGCGGAACGCGTTGTCCTCGGGAAAGATGCCGAAGAGGGACCAGTCGACGACGCGCACTTCGAAGCCGGTCGTCGCGTGGAGACGCGGGCTCGATTGCCGGAAGCGCGTCGGCTCCATGTACGAGCCGGCGCGCAGCTGGAGGCGATTGGGAACGACCTCCACCTCCGTTCCACCGCGCAATGTCACGCTCGACCGCTCACCGGAGCGATCGATCACCTGCGTGAGCATCGACTCGACCCCCACGGCGCCTTTGGTGGGTCCGGTCACGAGCATCGAGAACGAGAGCAGCACCTTGTCGCGAGGGATGTCGCGATAACGCCGCCGCAGGACGCGCCGCGCCGATTTGTACGAAGGCTCGAGATGCGCGGGCACAGTGGAGGTGGCGGGGATCAGCCGCCGCTCCTCCTCGATCTCGGGATCGTCGACCGTGTCCTCGTCGATCCACTGGATGTTGAGCGGCCGCGGCCCGAGCTGGATCGCGACGCCGCCTTCGAGCTCCCACGGGAGATCGACGCCCGACGGCAGGAAGAAGCGACCGACGACGCGATCGCCCGACTTCGGATCCTGATCGACGTTCGGCGACGACGTGATCGTCCCGATCACCGGCGAGCGAATGGTGCCGCCGAGGCGAAGCGGCAGATGATGCGGTCGCCAGAGCGCGCCGGCCTGCGCGCCGATGCCGTAGGTGCCGAGGAGCAGCTTCTCGCCGCTCGACGTGTCGACGGCGGTGAACACGGCTCCGCGCAGGCCGCCGCCGATATGGAGCTGATCGTCGAGGAAGCCGTAGGACGCGACGGCATCGACCTTGAAGATGCGGACCGTGAGGTCCTTCACACCTGTGCCGTCGAGCCCGAGCTGCGGAGGTGCGCCGAGCGAGTAGCTCTGCGCCGACACGATGGCGCCGAAGCCCCAGTGATCGTGCTGGAGGAAGCCGCCGCCGGTGGCCCAGACGAAGTCGTGATAGCCGAAGCCGGTCTTGCCGTTGTTGTCGAAGTCGGTGCTCGCGACGGACGCCGGAAACGTCACGCCGCCGGTGAGCTCCCAGTCCGTGCGCGTGGTCGAGTAGCCGTAGCGCTGCGACGCAGCGGCGGCGTTGAACGGGATGCCCTCCGCACCCTCCGCGAGCGCGGAGTACGCGCCGGCCATGCCGGTCACGCGCGAGGAAGCGAGAACGGGGCCCTGGAACAGATCGAGCGTGTAGTTGCTCGTCTGGATGGGCGTGCCCTGCGGACCGAGCGGCCCGCCGGCGTGCGCGGTGCGCGGTGCGGCGACCGGCGACGTCGCGAGACAAAGCAAAAGGCCCGCGGCGAGCGCCGGGGCCTTTCGTTTCGTTCGTTCTCGTTGCCCCCGTCGCGCGCGCATGCGGCGCGCAGCTTACGGGACGCGCACTACAAAGAGTTCAGCGGAGCGGCTTGCTGCCCGCGAACACGCGCGAGACGATCGCAACGGCAACCATGGGGACGAGGACCGCAGCTGCGATCGCCCACGGGCCCGCCGCGTAGAACCGGTACGGCGGCACCGCGACGTACGATGCGAACACCGCGAGCGGCGAGAGCAGGCTGATCGCCCAACCGCGCTTGCCGGCGGGCAGCGTGCGGACCTTCACGCCGAGGAGCATGAGGTCGACGAGGACGAGGAGTGTGCAGAACACGAAGGCCCAGATGGAGCCGACGACCATGCCCACGGTCCAACCGAGGACCTTGCCGAAGAGGCCGTCGATGTGGAGCGCGGCGATCGCCGTCACCGCACCATAGGCCGTGATCCACGGCGCAATCAGGGTGGGCGTGAGCCATCCCGCGACGGTCGGCCTGACATAACGCTCTGCCATCTCGGAATCTCCTGGTAGGCGCGTCGCGAAGAAGCGCTCTCTATAGATACGGAGTAACGCCCGAATAGACGTACGCCACCCGTATTTTGTTCCAAGACGAGTGGGCAGATGTGCGTATCACATGAGGTTGAAGGTGCTGCGCCGCACGAATTTGCCGTCGCCCTTCCGGCCGACGTAGTTGCCGTTCTCGACGACCACCTTGCCGCGAGAGAGCACATGCGTGGGCGCGCCCACGACCTCCCTGCCCTCGTACGGCGTGTAGTCGACCCGCATGTGGAGCGTCTTGTCGCTCAGCATGTGGCGCTTCTCGCCGTCCCAGA
>JAXDMI010000820.1:0-3616 GCA_034666145.1 Myxococcales bacterium
CACGTCGGCGCCGAGTCTTCGAGACACGTGTTGGCGCTCGGCGTCGGAACGCAGGTAGCTCCCGCTTCGCCGATCGCGCACTTGCCTGCACCGAGGCCGGCGCAGTCGACACCTTGATCGATGAAGCGCGTGCCGGACGGCTTGCAGTCGACCGCGGAGGTCCCCGAGCACGCGCCGGCGTCGGTCGAGCACTCGAAGCCCTGGACGCCGGCGCACCTCGCGCTGCCCGCATCGTCCGACGCGCACGTCCGACCCAGCAGCGCGCAAGGCTCGACACCATGGGCACGGCCCGCTGGCCCTGCGCACTCGAGATGAACGGCCTCGTTGCCCTGCGTTCCGCACGCCGTCGAGGTGCCGGTCGCCACCGCGCGGCATCCCTGTACGCCTGCGGGGAAGACACATCGATCGACGTCGCCGCACGACTGCACCATCGCGAGACACGACCAGAAGTCATCGGACGCGAGACGCGGTCGAAGCGACGGATTCGCCGTGCAGTCGTACGCGAGCTGCGCGTGGATCACGCATGCTCCGAAGAGGCTCTCGCCGAGTGGACGCTCGCACGCCCCGAGCCATGCGCATGCGCGCGCGGCCTGCTTTTCCGCTTCCGCCGAGGTCCACGCGCAGAAATTCGGATGCGGGCGCGCGGCGTCCGCATCGGCCGCCACCACGACATCGGCCTTTGGGGCTGCGCCGTCGGAAGCGCCGCAGAGCGGATCGTCGGGCGACTTCGTGCAGAGCGTCTCGAAGTCGGTCGAGTGGAAGAGATCGACGCACGCCATTCCGAGCGCGACGAGCCCCAGCGACGTGAAAGCCACCACGAGCCGCCGCCCCGACGTGCTCGTCAGGCCCCTCGTGCTCATCAACCCCCTCGTACTCATCAGCCCCTCGTGCTCATCAAAACGAGCCCTCGACCGCAAACGTGCCAGGACCCGCCTGCAGGTGCGCGTTCGAGCCGGAGCGCTCCGGAGACTTCGACGTCCAGAGCACCACCGAGACGACGCCGAGCCCGACGGCGCCGATGAAGCCGCCGAGCGCGAGCGCATCGAGGGTTCGCACACGCGACCGGCGGTCGTCGCACGACAGCTTTACCGCGCACTCGTCGTTCGCTTTGCTCTGCGCGCTGCCCGCCACGAGGAACAACGCGACGCCGGTTCCGGCGAGCACGACGGCGCCGGCGGTCGTGACGATCGGCAGCACGCGCGAGCGGCCGGATGCGGCCTCGGCGGGCGGTTCGGCGACGACGGTGTTGTTCGGCGTGTTGCCGGCGGGGGCAGGGGCAGGGGCAGGGGCAGGAACAGGAACAGGCGTCACAGCGCCAGCGACAGGTGCCGCCGCCGCGACGCGCTCGAGGCTGATGTCGACCGTGGTCGTCACGTTCTCGGGCACCTGCACTCTGCGCGTGAACGGCTTGAAGCCAGGCGCGCGCGCAGTGACGGTGTGCTCACCGGGATCGAGACGAAACGACTTGCCGCCGTCGACGAGCGGAGCCGCGACCGATACGCCGTCGAGCTGAACGTCGGCCTCTTTGGCGGGCGTCGCGAGGCGGATCGCGATCTGCGGAGCGCGCGCGCGCAGCGGCTCGAGGCGCACTGCGGTGGCGGCGCGGACCTCCGGCTTGTTCTGCTCGCGCGCCATGCGGTCGGCGGCCTCGTACTCGTCGAGAGCAGCGGTGAGCTTGCCGGTCATCTCGAGGCAGTAGCCGGTGTGAAAGCGAAGTCCGGCGGTGACGGTGATGCCTTCGGCCTCTTTGTACTTCGCGAGCGCGCCTGCGTAGTCGCCCTTCTTCTCGAGGTCGAGGCCCTCCTCGAAGAGCTTCTTCGCGCGCTCCTTACCGGTCGCCGACGCTGGCGCGGACTGCGCGCGCGCGAACGAAGTCGGTGCAAGCGTGAGCACGCCGACACTCGCAGCCAGGAGAATCGCGCGGAGGTTGCGCATCAGCGATCGTCGTCTCGCAAAGGTCGCCGCGGGCGTCAACCCGCCTGAGGCGAACATCGTGGGAAACCGCTAAATGAACGAGCAGGATCCTCGTCCCGAGAATCGTGCTCGCTCGGTGATTCAGGGCGCAGCAGGGGAGCAGAGCTGCGGCCACTGGCGGGAGACGGCCTGGACGAAGGGCGTCATCGTCCTCGCCTGGCTCTTCGGAGGGGGAGGCGGGGTACCGCCACCGCCACCGCCGCCACCACCACCACCGCCGAGCCCACCGAGCACGCCGGTGAGGAGCGGGTTGCAGTCCGCTCCGCACTTGCCGGTCACGCACGTGAAGATGTTGAAGATCTTGAGCGCGCCCTGCACGTCACCGGACGCGCAATTGAAGAGGCATGCCGGATCGGGCGAGCCGGAGGAGAGGCACGTCGTGACGACGCACTGGAACGTCTTCTGGCATGCGGGGTCCTGCACGCACGCGAGGATGCCCTGCGAGCACTGACCGACGAGGCATGTCCCGCAGCCGATGATCGATCCGCCTTCCGGCGCAGCATCGACGGGAGTGACGGGAGCGTCGGGCATCTCGGGCGAGGTGTCCGCGGTCGCGGCGTCGACAGTCCCGGCATCGGCGTTCGCTGCTCCGCCGAGCGGACCATCGTCGTCGAGCGGACCACGCGCGCCACACGCTGCGATCACGGCGACACCGAGCATCGTCGCTACGAAGGCGGGAGCGGAGAACGCGACTCGGGCATGCGAACGGCTCATGGCGCCTTCCTTTCGGCGCCCGAAGACTTAGCATGCCCGGCCATGGCGCACCCCATCGTCGTGAAGACACCCGACGCCGCCCGTGCCGTGTGCGATGCCGCCCGTGCCCGCGGGGAGCGCGTCGGTCTCGTCCCCACGATGGGCGCCCTGCACGAAGGCCATCTCGCGCTCGTCGAAGAGGCCCGCCGGCATGCCGATTTCGTCGTCGTCTCCATCTTCGTCAACCCGACGCAGTTCGGTCCCAACGAGGATTTCGCGCGTTATCCGCGCGACCTCGCGAGCGACGTCGCCAAGCTCATAGAGGCGTCTGCGGTCTTCGCGCCCGACGTCGGCACGATGTATCCGCCCGGCGACGAGACGCGCGTCCACGTCGGGCCGCTGGCCGCCCATCTCTGCGGTCCCCATCGCCCCGGGCACTTCGAAGGCGTCGCGACGGTGGTGACGAAGCTCTTCGCGATCGCGGGGCCGTGCACGGCGATCTTCGGCAAGAAGGACTACCAGCAGCTCGCGATCTTGCGACGTGTCGCGCTCGACTTGTTCCTTCCCGTGAAGGTGATCGGATTCCCGATCGTCCGCGAGGCCGACGGTCTCGCGTTGAGCTCGCGCAACGCGTATCTGTCGGCGGACGATCGCCAGAGGGCGCTCGCGCTCTCGCGTGGCTTGTTCGCGGCGGCGCGCGCGTTCGGCGGAGGGGAGCGACGGGCTGGTGTCCTCCGCGGGCTTGCGCGCGGCGAGGTCGAGCGCGTCGCCACGTCGATCGACTACGTCACCATCGCCGATGCCGATGCGCTCGTGCCCTTCGACGATGGCGCCGATGTCGGTTCGCGGGCGGTCCTCGCGATCGCATGCCGTATCGGCACGACGCGGCTCATCGACAACGTCGTGCTCGGTGAAGGTGAAGACCAAGCCGCTGTGTAGTGACGCCCGC
>JAXDMI010000821.1:0-13928 GCA_034666145.1 Myxococcales bacterium
GTGCAGGCCGCCGTCGTTCCGGCACCGGCGGCGTTCGATGCGCTCGTCGCGTGCGTCGCGACGCGAAGCCCATACATCCCGGCTGCCACCGCGAGCCCGATCGCGGGAAGCACGAGCCACGAGCGCGTTCGTCTCGGCTCGGGCGTCGGCTCCCTCTTCGGCTCGCTCTTCGGTCCAGGCTTCGGCTCGGTCTTCGCCTCGAGCGCCACGATGATCGGCGCCATCGATGGGAAGCGATCTTCCTTTCGTGGCTCGAGCGCGCGACCGATGGTGAGCAGGACGTCCTCCGAGACCTCGGGCGCGCTCGCGCGCAGGACTTCGAGGCGCTGTGCAGCGAGAGCAGGAACCGGCGCAGCGTCACTGCCGTCGGTGGTCTTCGTTCGCAGATCGGCGACGACGTGCGCGCCCGACAGCAGCTCGAACGCGACAAGCCCCCACGCGTACTCGTCGGTGCGTGGATCCGTGGCGTCGCCGGCGTGCTGCTCCGGCGCCATGTAGCGCGGCGTCCCGATCCTGCGGCCCTCGGTGGTGCGCAGCGACGACGGCCCCAAGTCGACCGCCGCGTCGGGGCTCGCCCCGTCTTCGTCGTCACGCTTGGCGATGCCGAAAGCCAGGAGCTTCAGCGTCCCGCCGGTGCAGACGAACATGTTCTCCGGCTTGACGTCGCGATGCACGAGGCCGCGGTCGTGAGCGGCGCCGAGCGCGCGTGCCGCCTCGAGCAGCCAGCGGAGCTTGTCGGCGATCGACGCGCCGCCGCGCTCCAACACGGCGCGGAGGTCCTCGCCTTCGAGCAGCTCCATCGCGATGAACACCTCGCGATCCGCCTCGCCGACCTCGAAGATGGTCACGGTATTGGGATGCGTCAGCGCCGCTGCGGCCCGAGCCTCACGCACCACGCGGCGCATGCGCTGTGCGGCGTCCGCCGAATGATCGCTGCGCAGTACCTTCAGCGCGACCGCGCGATCGAGCACGGGATCGTACGCTCGAAAGACGTCGCCCATCCCGCCGGAGCCGAGCTGCGCATCGATGCGGAAGCGTCCCACCGTGCGCGGCGGTGGCGCGCCCGTCCCGACGGTGGTGCGCGGACCGGTCCTCGTCGGTGCGTCCTTCGACGGAGCGCGCTCGGTCTTCGCGAGCTCCGGCGTGAGGACGTCGTCGTCCGCTCGCTTCGGCCTCGTCTCCTCCGTCACGCCCTCATGCTAGCGCGGCTCAGGCACCCCTCCGCAGGTCACGTGGGCGACCTTCAAGCTCGTGCCGCCGTCGATCCAGGAGAAGACGACGTCATGGTCACTCGCCACCGCCTGGAGTCGTGTGACCGTACCCGCGGTATCGATGTCGGTCGCGCCCGTGAGCACGCCGCCGGCACCGACGGGAGCGACACGCACCGTCGAGCGCGCCTCGTTTGCCGAGGTCCAAGCGACGACGAAGGCTCCGTTCGCCATCCGCGCGGCGAGGGGAGGAGGCTCCCAGAGCGCCGAGTCCTCGCTCGCGACCTTCGCCGGAGTGAACGCGGCGTCCGCCGGTTTGCGTGTCGCGTACACGAGTCGCCTGCGCCCGTGATCCTCTCGGACCCAGAGCACCACCGCCGTGTCTCCGGCAAAGGCAACGGCCGGGGGCGTGGCGTCGCGCGTGATCGTGAGCGCATCACCGACGCGCTCCCCGTTCTTGTCGAGGAGCGCATAGTGGAGCTCGCCGCGCGAGACATACGCGGTCCCGATCCGATCGCCGGACGTCGCGACGGCAGGCGCGCTCGCAAGGCCATGCTCGATGACGCGATGGATCGGACCGGCGGGCGAGACGAGATACACCTCGGCGGAAGCGGGGAAGCCGTCCGGCCGACTCTGGGCATCCGCGGTCGTCGCGATCACCGCCAATCGATCGCCGAACGGCGTCGAGGTGAGCCCCATCAGCGGGCCGACGACCCTGGACATCATCCAACCGCCGTTCGCGCCCCACATCGTGAGGAGCGCGCCGCGCTGCGGCCCCTGATTCATCTCGACGAGGATCGTCGGCTGGTCCTGGAACACGGTGCCGGTCAGGCCGACCTCCTCGTAGTCGGCACCGAGGGCGGAGAGCGCCGCGCCGACCGCGAACGGATGCGCACCGGGCGCCGTCACGCGTTCGAGGAAGACACCGCGCTTGACGTCACGCGCGATGAAGACGCTTCCGTCGGGAAGGATCGCGGCGCGATCCTCGAGAGCCATCGCGAACGTCTCTCTCGACTCGACGCGGCACGCGGGCAGGAGCGCGACACGCGCGGCTTCACGCGCGAGGCGCTGCTTTCGTAGCGCCAGACCGCCGAGGCCCATGGCGACGGTGGCGATCGCGATCAGCGCAACGACGCCGGCGACCCTCCATCGGCGAGAGCGCGACAGCGCTTCGCTTGCCGCGCGTGGTGCAACGGAGATCGCACGCGACGTCTCACGCGACAGAGCGCGATCGTCGGCGGCCTCGAGCGCGGAGACGATCGGCGCCATCGAGGGAAAGCGATCATCCTTGCGCGGCTCGAGCGCGCGCACGATCGCCGAAACGACCTCCTCCGAGAGCTGCGGCACCCTCGCGCGCAGGTCGTCGTGTCGCGCGGATGCCAGCGTCGGCGGACCATGCTCTCCCGGCGCATTGCCCATCGTCGCCGTGCCGACCGTCGCGACGGCATGCGCTCCCGTCAGCAGCTCGAACGCGACGAGCCCCCACGCGTATTCATCGGTGCGAGCGTCGGTCGACAATCCGGCGTGCTGCTCCGGCGCCATGTAACGAGGCGTCCCGAGGCGGCGGCCTTCGGTCGTGCGCAACGACGACGGCCCGAGCCCCGCCACCTCGCCCGAAGGATCGAGCGTGTCGTCCTCGTCGCGCTTCGCGATGCCGAAGTCGAGGAGCTTCAGTGTGCCGTCCTTGCACACGAACATGTTGTCGGGCTTCACGTCGCGATGGACGAGCCCTCGCTCGTGCGCCGCTGCCAGGGCGCGCGCAGCTTGGAGCAACCAGCGGAGCCTCTGTTCGATCGGAATGTCGGTCCGCCCCAGCAGGTTGCGAAGGACCTCGCCTTCGAGGAGCTCCATCGCGATGAAGACCTCACCGTTGGCCTCACCGACGTCGAAGATGGTCACCGTGTTGGGATGCGTGAGCGCCGCGGCCGCCCGCGCCTCGCGCAGAACGCGTCGCATGCGCTGCGGGTCATCGGCGGCGCGCTTCGTGCGCAGCACCTTCAGCGCGACGGCGCGGTCGAGCATGGGGTCGTACGCGCGATGCACGTCGGCCATGCCGCCGGAGCCGAGCGGCGCCTCGAGCCTGAATCGTCCGATGAAGCGGACCTCGACGACGGTGTCGGGTGGAGCCGCGGCCGCCCTCGCCGGCGATTGCTCGCGCACTCTCGTGTCGGCGAGCTCGGTGGGCGCGTGATCGTCGCGCTCCGTCTTCGTCCCCGGCTCCTTCGGCACCCGCCGATGCTAACGCGTTTCGGAGATGCCGAACGCCTGCGCGAGAAGCTCGTACGACCGGATGCGCGCCGCCGGATCGTAGGCATGCGTGGCGATCATCACCTCGTCGGCCTTCGTTCGCGTGGCGATCTCCTCGACGCGCGCGCGGCACTGCTCGGGCGTTCCGACGATCACGAGGCGCTTGTAGAACTCCACGACGGCGAGCTCGTCGGGGGTGAACTCGTGGGCGAGCGCCTCGTCCGGGCTCGGCATGCGTCCCGGCTTACCGGTGCGGAGCTGCACGAACGTGAGCAGCATCGACGAGGCCATCCGCGTCGCCGCCTCTTCGGTGTCGGCACAGAAGACCGACAGCGCAAGGATGGCGTGGGGCGCCGGCAGCGGTCCGCCCTGCGCGAAGCCTTCGCGATAGGCGCGCATCGGCTGATCGGGCGGCTCGGGGCTGAAGTGCCCCGCGAACGCGAAGCCGACGCCGAGCTTGCCGGCGAGCTTCGCGCTGTAGTCGCTCGAACCGAGGAGCCAGATCGGTGGCAAGCGCACGTCGTCCGGCATCGCGCGGATCGACTTGAACGGATGATCGGGCGGGAATTCCCCGTCGTCGAAGGCCATGAGCTCGCCGAGCTGCTCGAGGAAGTCGTCGGCGATGAGCGCCTTCCGCGAACGACGTAACGCCAGCGCGGTGAGCTGATCGGTGCCCGGCGCGCGACCGATCCCGAGATCGATGCGTCCGGGATGGAGCGCCTCGAGGAGGCGGTACGACTCCGCCACCTTGAGCGGCGCATGATTGGGCAACATCACGCCACCGGCGCCGAGACGGATGCGCGACGTCATCGTCCCGACGTGCGCGATGAGGATCTCCGGCGTCGTCGTGGCGATCCCGGGCATGTTGTGGTGCTCGGCGTACCAGAGCCGCGTGTAGCCGGCCTTCTCGATGGCTCTCGCGAGGTCACCCGATGCGCGCAGCGACTTCGCGCTCGTTCCGCCGATCACGAGAGGGACGAGATCCAGAGCCGAGAGGGAGAGCGCCACGCCGGTACGATGTCACGACGACGGCCTGGGTTGCGAGGTCGAGCTCGTCGGCGGCTCGCGTGCCAGCTCGAGCGCTCAGTGAGGGAGCGCCGCGAGCAGCCGCTGGCAGCTCACGATCGGCCGCGCCGTCGGGTTGCGATAAGGCGACGCGCACGACCCCAGGACGAGGCCGATGTCCGAGAACGACATGCCACTGCCGGCCGGGTCGAACGGATAGACGCCGTCCGGCGTCGCGGGATCGAAGACGCGATACGTCGCAGCATTGCCGGCCGCGCGGTAGCTCGTGTGGGCGGCGTCGAGGCGCCCGTGGAGCCAGCGCACCTCGTTCGACGTGAGCGGCACGCCGGTGTTCGCGGCATGGAGGAGGAGCGACACGATGTCGTCGGGACTCACGTTGGCGGGCGGGCTCGCCGAAGACGCGGCGGCGAAGTCGGCGTCGACACGCTCCACCAAGCCTTGCAGGAGCGCGAGCGCGGGCGCGGTCTGGTTCGTGAACAGCGCCATGTTCACCGCGGCCTCGTGATGCGTGCGCAGGATCTGCTTCACGCCGCTCTTCATCTGCGAGCCGAGGAGCTTCTCGCTGTTGCTGACGCCGCTTCCGCACGCCACCGCTCCGGGGTCGCCGTATCCGAGGAGGCGCATCATGAGCGCGCCGGGGCACTCTACGTTGTCGACCATCGTGTAGTGCGCGAGCGTCTCGGTGATGGGCGGCGTGTAGACGACGGCGTTCTTGTCGAGCGTTGCGATCGACCAGCCCTCGCTCTCGACCTGCTTCGACCACGATGTATAGAGGCTCTTCGTCTCTGCGAGGTCGGCCTGCCCGGCGGCGTCGAGGCGCGGCGCACACGCCTGGATCTGCACGATGGAGCGGAAGACCTGCCCCATGTCGTCCTTGGAGCGCTTGTTCTTGATCCAGACGTCGCCGAACGTCGGGTTGGTTGCAAGATGCACGTATTCGGTGGCGGGATTGTCGATGCCGGGACGATTGAGCGAGTAGTCGATGAAGAGGCTGCGCCCGCCCTCGCTCGACGCGACGCTCGTCGGATACTGCGCGCGCGCGAGCATCGTCTTTGCGGTGTCGGTCGCGTTCCGCTTCATCGCGAGCGCCCACGACGAGTAGCCGCGCGCCATCTTGCGAACGAGCTGCGCGGTGAGCGGTTGACCCCAGAGGAGATGCGCGTAGCACGCGCCCTCGAGATACGGCGCGGTCCGGAGGCCGTTGTTGTCGGCACCGCCCGCGAGGTGCTGGTAGGTCACGACGCCCGCTTGCTTCGTGACGGTGACGCCGCTCCACCACGTGCCGTACCAGTATCCGGGCTGCGTCTGCGGCCAGCCGTGTGCGCGCTCGTCGATGACGTCGAAGTAGCGGGTGTCGACGAGCAATGCGACGAGCTGATCGGTGGCGGCGTCGAGCTCCGCCTGCGTGAGCGGCGTGCCGACGTCGGGACGCGTGAACGTCACGGGCAAGGAGCTCGGCGGCGGGCCCTTGGCGATCGCGCCGGCGTCGCCGCCGTCGCCGCTGTCTCCGTTGCCGTTTCCGCCGTCGGTCGTCGCCGATGAGCCGCCACCGGGCGCACCGCTCGAGCCCGCAGCGCCGCGATCGCCCGCTCCCGGCGTGGCCGTCGCCGCCGCGGCGGTCGCCGCGTCGTTGCTCGAGCAACCTGCGGACGCGGCCGCGAGAAGGAACGGAGCGAGGGCCGCGACGACGGAGGCGCGCATCACGGGCACACCTTCCAGCGCAGCGGCTCGCGCGCGATCGTGTGATGCCGCAGCTCGACGCCGGTGCGCGCCGCCGTGACATCGAGCGTGTGGAGCAGCGACCCGTCGGGACGCGCGAAGAGGACGAGCCCCTCGAGCTCCACGCCCGCGAGGTTCAGATCCAGGATCGGGAAGATCGTCCCCGAGCCGAGATGCACCTTGTAGACGTGCTTCGTCGTGTCGTCCGTCGTGAGATAGAGCTGGCCCTTGTAGACCTTGCCGCCCTGCACGCGACCGGTCGGCGTGGAGAGCGGAATCGCGCGCTGGTAGGCCATCGTCGAGAGCGCGAAGACGTGCAGCTCCGGCGTCGGATCCCACTCCGCCATGTACGCGACGCCGCGCGGTCCATCGACGGCGATCCACGGCACGCCCTTGGTCTGGAGGCTCTGCGGGATGTCGAACACGGTGCCGGCGCCGAGCGACGACGGGTCGTAGAGCACCACCTTGGGCGACGCGTAGCTCTTGTCCTCGACGGGGGCGTAGATCTTGCCGTTCCAGAAGTCGATGTCGCCGATGTGATCGCTGCCCTGCGCGGCGAGGAGAAGCGGAATCGCCAACACGTTCTTCGTCGTGCTCGCGAACGTAGCGCTCGTCTTCTCGAGCCCCGTCGTCCCCGAGAAGAACCACGACGTGCCGTCGGTGGTGAGGCCTTGTCCGCGCACGATGGCGTCGCCGTACGAGAACGTGTCGGTGGCGGTGGCGGTGGCGGCGGTCCACGCCTCGCCGTCGAACGCGGTGATGAACGTGCGCAGCGCAGCATCGGGGGCGGGCAACGGCCGGGCGCTCGTGCCGGATGCGGGAACGGTGATCCCGTTCGTGACGTCGCCGTCGACGTCGAGCGACTCGAGCAGCGCAACCAGAGTCTTCACCGCGTCGGTGTCGTCGCACGTCGCCGAGCCGGCCATCTGATACGGCGAGAGGATCGCCGCGCCGATCGGCGCGCCGAGCATCGCCGCGCCCGCGGAGAGCTGCACCGCCTTGCCGTCCTCGTACGTGAACGCGCCCTTCGCGTCGGTGACGCCGCTCTGCGCGCCCGAGACGTACGCGACGCCGGCGATCGGCGCGTTGGTCGCGAAGAGGAGCGTGCCGCTCTTCGTGGTCGGAGTCGTCGGGGTCGCTCCGCCACCGCCGGCGGGTGCGCCGCTCGACGTCGCGCCCGGCGTGGTCGAAGAGCTCCCGTTCGGCTCGCCCCCGGGCATCGTGGGCTGCGTCGTCTCCGCGGGCGCAGGCCCGCCGGACGCGTCGGCGCACGCCCCGAGGAACGCGAAGGCCGCGACGGGCGCGAGGTGCGCGGCGAGCGCGGTGACACAGAAGAGGAGGGGACGGGTGGGATGGGTCACGGCGCCGGTAGAGTAATTGCTCTAATCCGCAGCGCGCGTCACCGTGGAGTCTCTGGAACGCGGGTCGCTAACCCTCCGGAATTGTCGAGGGTCTTGCCGTAGAATCGGCGCCGTGGCCCGAACCGCACCACGCCGGAGCACGAAGGATCGCATCGTCGACGCGGCGATCACGCTCTTCAACGAGTCGGGCATCTCGGCGGTGACCACCAACCACGTCGCGGAGCACGCGGGCATCAGCCCGGGCAACCTCTACTACCACTACGCGAACAAGGAAGAGATCATCCGCGACGCCTTCGAGCGCGTGAACGCCGAGGCCGACGCGATCTGGGGCACGCCGGCTACCGACGGCGCGGCGGCGCGCGTCGACGTCGGCGCGTTCCATCGCATGCTCGTCGGCAACCTCGGGCTCTTCGCGCGCTATGCGTTCTTCGCGCGCGAGCTCCCCGCGCTGCTCCGCGCCGATCCGCTGCTCCGCGCGCGCTATGTCGACATCGCGCAGCAGCGGACCGCGCAGCTCGAGGCGCTGCTCGCGCCGTTCATCACCGCGGGCCTCTTGCGCGATCTCGACGACAAGGAAGATCTGCACGCGCTCGTCGAGACCGCATGGGTGCTCGGCCTCTTCTGCATTCCGTACTCGGAGACGCTCGACGCCAACACGACGCCGCGATCGGCGCGCGCGAAGGCGGAGCGGCTGCACCAGGCCATCGAGCGCGGCGCGCTGCTCGTGCTGCATCTCCTGCGACCGCATCTCGACCCCATGGCCTATGCCGCGCTCGTCGTCCTCGTGCGCACCGAGCTCCACGGCTCCGCGCCCTGACCTCCCGACCCAGGGTCGTTCGTCACGACCCAGGGTCGTTGCATGTGGACCCGAATAAATAGAGCTCCGAGAGACTGCGCGGAGACCGTGTTTGCGCCATCCGCCCGGCTCCCCGGCGTTGCGCATGGGAAACTTCGGCGGTACCAGTACCCGCCTTCGAAAGAGACCGGGGGAATGGGAGCCTTCATGAAACGACTTCACGCGCTCGTCCCTGTGCTCTCGCTACTGCTCACGGCCGCGGCTTGCGGGTCGAGCGGTACCGCAGGAGACCCCGCCCCAGCTGGCGGCACGAGCGGAGCCGCGACGTCGGGAGGCACGAGCGGCGCCATGACCTCGGGTGGCACCAGCGGCACCATGACGTCGGGCGGCACCAGCGGGACGACGTCGGGCGGCACCAGCGGCAGCAGCGGCGCGGTGCCCGGTGCGCTCACCATCTTCACCATCGTGATGGAGAACCACGACTACGCCGAGATCGTCGGCAAGCCCGCGGACGCGCCGTTCATCAACTCGCTCATCGACGACTACGCGCTCGCGACGAACTACGACGACTCGGGCGTGCATCCGTCACTTCCGAACTACCTCACGATGATCAGCGGCGATCCGCAGTTCGCCGGCGGGTCCGATCCGCTTCCGACGGCGTCCGGCTTCCCGAAGAACGTCGCCACCCTCGGCACCCAGCTCGAGACCGCGAAGATCCCGTGGCGCTCTTACCAAGAGAGCATGGGCACCGCGTGCAACCTCAAGAACAAGACGACCGCTGCCGGCAACTACGGCCCCAAGCACGACCCGTTCCTCTACTTCACGGACATGCAGGTCACCGCGCTCTGCACGCAGCGCAATGTCGACTACGGCTCGTTCGCGGCCGACCTCGCGGCAGGCACGTACCGCTACATGTGGATCACGCCGAACCTCACCAACGACGGTCACGATCCCGACCCGGCGGTAGGCGGCGTCCCCGCCGAGACCCTGAAGACCTCGGACACGTGGGCCAAGACCACCATCGAAGCGATCATGGCGAGCGCGGTCTACCAGTCGAACGGCGTGATCTTCCTCACGTGGGACGAGGCCGAGGGCCGTAGCGGCGCCGGATCGACCGACAAGGTCCCGATGATCGTCGTCTCGCCGAAGCTCAAAGGCGCGAAGCTGAAGTCGACCACGGCCTATTCCCACAAGAGCTATCTCGCGACGATCGAGGATCTCCTGATGCTTCCGCGCCTCCCGACCGTGACGAACGAGCCCGCGATGTCCGAGTTCTTCAAGTGACCGTCCGGTAGGGCAATCGATCGCGCTGCGGCCTGAAGCGACCGCAGAATGCTTCATAGGTGCGACCGGCGGTGTAGGCTCGACCTCTGGAGCGACAGGGGAGGCGCGTCCTTCCATCGTCGTGGGTCGCAGTGTCCGGAGTCGACGACATCATCGCGCGCGTGCTTGCGCGCAACGAACGCGGCAGGCAGCCGGTGGCGCTCTGCGTCGCAGGCGAGACGCTGCTGGTGAGTGGCGATGTCGTCGGCGGGCTCGCCTGCTTCGATCGCGCGCTGCAGCTCGCGCCACAGCTCGCACGAGCGTGGACGGGTCGCGCAGTCACGCTCACGAAGATGGGCCAACTCGGCGAGGCGCTCGGGTGCATCAACCGCGCGCTGGAGGTCGAGCCGGGCTTCCCGGGTGCGCTCGTCCTCAAGGGCGACATGCTCCGCAAGCGCGGCGTGCGCGACGAGGCGCTCGGTTGCTACGAGCAGGCGCTGGCTACAGATCCCGACCAGCACGAAGCGTGGCTCGCGCGTGCTGCTGTCCTCTACGAGCTGCGCCGCATGAGCGAAGCGAAGCGCGCGTGCGAGCGCTTCCTCGCCCTCGCGCCGGAGGATCACCGCGAATACCTGACCGCCTGCATGATGATGAAGGAGCTCGAGCGCGCCACCGCGAGAGAGGTGATGCCGCGCGAAGAGCCCGTGTCGCCACGCGCGACGAAGGCGGCGGCGAAGGCCGATAGGAAGAGCGGACGCGTCTCGCAGAGCTCGCTCCAGGCGCAGAGCTCTCCCGCGATCCCGCGCGCGTCCAAGAAGAGCGACCGGCACGCCGGCATGACCGGCGGCGCCGAGAAGAAGAGCGTGCGCACCGTCGCGGAGAAGAAGAGCGTGCGCGCTCCCTCCGAGAGGTCGCTCGAGAAGGCGGACAAGAAGAGCATCCGTGGCGAACGACGGCCCTCCGGGAAGATGTCGGCCAGCTCGCACGCCGCTGTGAAGATCGCCGACAAGAACGGGCTCACCGCGGACGACATCGCGACGTTCGACGAGGTGCGCGCGCTCTGCCTTGCCAATCGCAACGTCGAGGCGCTCCGTAAGCTCGAGCCCATCGTCAAGCGATGCCCAGACTCCCGCGAGGCGTGGCTGCTGCGTGCGCAGATCCTCGTGCCGCTCAATCAGTACGACGCTGCGCTGTCGAGCGTCGAGCGCGCGGCTCGGCTCGATGCGAAAGACGTCGATACCGCGAAGCTCACGGTGAAGATCCTCATCGCGATGAAGAAGGACGATCGCGCGCTCGCTGCCGCCGATCGCGTGCTCTCGCTCGTGCCGCGCGATCCCGAGGCGCATCGCGTGCGCGGTGACTGCCTCGTCGTGCTGATGCGTCAGGGCGAAGCGGTCTTCTCGTACGAGAAGGTGATTCACTACCTGCCGGATGACGCGGCGGCATGGCTCGCGCTGGGTCGCACGCTCCGTCAGCTACGGCGCTTCGCCGAGGCGCGCATGGCGTTGACGAAGGCGCTGGCGCTCGCAAAGAGCAGTGCGCCGGAGCTCGTCGCTCAGACGAACGAGTTCATCGCGAAGTTGCCACCCGAGGGGTGACCTCGGCATCCGGTGCCTCGTCGAGCTGCTGCAAGAGGCGCTCGATGCGCAGCATCGAGGAGAGATCGCCGATGCGATGCGCGTGGTCCATCGCTGCGAAGAGATGCGTCTGCTCCATCATGAGCCGGTCGGGATGAGCCTCGAGCAGCGCCACGTAGTGCTCGAAGAGGAGCCCCGGCGCGAGCTCGGTACGGCGACGCACGGCATGACGCACGACCGCGTGCACGGTGTAGCGCCGCGCCATCGGCTCCTGCACGAGGTGCCATTTCTCGAGCGAAGCGACGGCCTTCTCTGCGTCGGCAAGCGCGCGGATGCGCGAGAGGCGCGCGAGCGATTCGACATCGACACTGTCACCCTCGACATGCGAGAGCACGCCGAGCATCCGGCGTGCGTGCGGCGTGAGGCGCGTCCACGCCCAGGCCACGAGCAGCGCGACCTCGGGGAGATCGTCCTCGTGATCGATGACGCGCACCGTGCCGATGCCGTGCGCCTCGAGGAACGCCGCGAGGCCTTTGACCGAGGCGCCACGCGACGACACGATGGCATCGGCGATATCGAGGGCGAGCGGGTTCCAGCGCAGGACGCGCGTCAGCGCAGCGACCCTCGGAAAAGCGCTCTTTCCCGAGGTGATGAGCGGCGCCGTCACGGGGTAGACGAGCACGCCCGCGAGCAGACAGCGCCGCGCCGTGATGACGAACGTCGCCGGCGTTCCGGAGAGCGCATCGAGGAAGCGCGCCATTGCGTGATCGTCCTCGTGGTTGTCGAGGACGAGGAGCCGCTCGCCGCCCTGCGCGAGGTACCTGCGGACGCCGGGCACGAGCGCGTGACGTTCACGCGGCGTCCCGAAGCGCAGCGCGAGCATCTCGGTGAGCGTGCGAAAGTCCCACGCGCCCACACGGAACCAATGGATGCCGCCCGGGAAGCGGCGCGCGAGTCGATGCGCGAGCGCCGCCGCGAGCAGTGATTTTCCGCTTCCTCCTGCGCCCACCAGCGCAAGGCGCGTCGGCTTCGTGGCGAGCAGGGTGCGCGCGAGCGTGGTCAGCTCGGCGTCGCGACCCTTGATGTGACGCGGGAGCGCGGGGAACAGGCTCGATGAAGCGCGCGACGAGGACGACGGCTGCTGCAACGCGTCTCAGACCTCGGCGAAGAGCGTGTCGAGATCGGCGTCGGAGAGCGAGCGCGTGTTCGCGCGAAGGCCCTCGGTGAGCTTCTCGTGCGTGCCGCCGTGCTCCTCGACGTACGCAGCAGCGCATGCCGGATGCAGGTAACCTGCACCCTTCGTGACGGTCATCCCCCGCTCGATGTCTCTCTCCACGGCGACCCGGAGCTCGCCCTTCGCGATGGTCTCGCCGCAGCCCTGACACTTCGCGCGGCCGGTCGGCGCTCGATCAGCGTGCGGGAAGGGCGGCGGCTTGTTGGCGTCGGCCTCGGCCATGAGCTTCTCGAGCTCTGCCCGGTCCGGCACCTCGCCGGTGTACGTCGCGAGGGCCTCGCGCAGCTCGGCGGGCAGCTTGCTCGCGGCGCACCTGACGTGGTGCCAGCGGTACGTCGTGTCGCCGGGCTCGCCGAATTGATTGGGCGTCTCTTCGCCGAAGCGGAGCTCACCCTTGGCGATGGGGTTCCTACACGTCCGGCATCCAGCGCGGCCGGACTTCGCGATCTCGATCGTGTGAGCCATCCCGCATGTCTACCTCAGTTGCAGGCGGCAGTGCACCCGGTGCCTGCGCACGTGCGGCAGGTCGTCGTGCAGGTCCCGGCGCACTTGTCGTGGTCGAACTTGCACTTGAACTTGCAATTCATGCTTCCGCCTCCGCTGCCACACTGCGCATTGCAGGTGGTCTCCGTGGCATCGCACGTCGCCTTGCACGTCGTCGATGTCGCTGCGCACATCGGGGCGGTGGCGCACGCTGCGTCGACGGCATTGACGTCGGCCATCGCGGCGTCGGGCACCGAGGTCGAGCCGTCGAGGGACGATGACCCATCGGCGCCGGTCGTCGTAGAGCCTTCGGGGGAGGCGTCCGGCGAGGTGACGCCATCGCCGGTGGCTTGATACGCATCGAAGTCGTGGGTGCACGCCACGGCTGCGATGGCGACAGCGAGAGCGATCGCGGCGTGGAAGGCGACACCGAGCGCGTGCTTCTTTTTACGACGGATCATCAGAATGCTCCCTGGAGACCGACGAAGGATGGACCCGCCGTGACACGCGCCGTCGCTGCCGACGCGGCCGCGGGTGACGAGCTCTTCTTCGGCGAGGTGACCACGAAGAGCGTCACGGTAGCCGCCGCCGCCACGCCGAAGACGACGAGCCCGACGTTGGCGAACGTCTGCTGCGTCTTGCCGGCGGAGATGTCGCTGTCATGGCCGGGCGGACAAGGTCCCGCGCCACACGTGTCCTTCAGATCCGAGTACGTGGCGTTCGCCATCGCGCCGGCGATGAAGAACGTCGCGAGGCCCACCACTGCGAGACCGGCGGTGACGTACATCACGGGACGCAGCTTCGCCGCCGTATCCGACGCCGCGCCGTCGCTCGATGGCGTCGATGCGACGACGTCGGTCGATCCTTCGGGCACTGCATCGATGACCACCGACTTGCGCTCGCCCGCAGCGACGTCGACCTGCTGTTGAATGGGCGGATGTCCGGGTGTCTCGACGACGATCGTCGACGTGCCGGGGACGACGGGCACCGGCTCTTCCCAGCCGCCGCGGCGCA
>JAXDMI010000822.1:0-3820 GCA_034666145.1 Myxococcales bacterium
TCTTCTCGACTGCTAGATCATCGCGAGAACGGAGGGCGAATCATGCCGTACACCGCCGAGCACAAGCAGCGCACGCGCGCGAAGATCGTGGACAGCGCGCGCGTTCTCTTCAACCGTCATGGCTTCGATCAGGTGTCCATCGACGACGTGATGAAGAGCGCCGGCCTCACGCGCGGTGGCTTCTACAAGCACTTCACCAGCAAGGACGAGCTCTACGCGTCCGCTGTGCAGAGCTTCACCACGTGCAACCCGTTCGCGAAGCAGCTCGCGTCACCGAAAGCGCCGCAGCGCTCGCCGCGCGAGCTCGCGCGCCTGCTCGTCAAGACGTACCTCTCCGACGAGACGCTCGCCGACGTCGATCAGCACTGCCCGCTCATCGCGCTGCCCTCCGACGTCGCGCGCTCGGGGCTCGAGCCGCGCGCGTCGTACACGACGCTCGTCGAGAACATGGCGCACATCTTCCGCGCCGCGCTGGCCGATGACGGCGGCGCGGAGCGGAAGGCGCTCCTCATCGTCAGCCTATGCGTCGGAGGCATGGTCCTCGCGCGCACCACGGACGAACCAAAGCTGCAGAAGCAGCTTCGGGCCGCGGCGCGCGCAGAGGCGCTGGTGCTGCTAGGCGACTGAACGCCGCGAATCAGAACTTCGGCGCGGTGTTCTTCCACGCCGGGATCTCACCGAGGCGCGACCACCACGCCTTGATGTGCTTGTAGTCGTCCCATGGGAGGCCCGACGCCTCCGCGTAGCTGAAGCAGGCGCCGACGCTGAAGTCGGCGAGCGTGATGTCGTCGCCGATCATCCACTTTCGCGACTCGAGCTGCGCATTCAGCACGGGGGCGAATGTGTGCCACTCCTTCTCGCCGGCGGCGAGGGCGACGGGATCGGCGTCGAGCTTCATGAAGATCTTCTTGAACAGCTTTTCGAACGCAAACGCGCCGGTGCCCTTCGAGAGGTGCGAAGACTCCCAGAACTGCCAGCGCGCAATGTCGGCCTGCTTCTTCGGGTCGTTCGGCCACAGCGAGTTGCCGGGCTTCTTCGACGCGACGTACTGCATCATCGAGCGGCTCTCCCAGAGCTTGAAGTCGCCGTCGACGAGCGTCGGGACCTTGCCGTTCGGATTGATGGCGAGGTAGTCGGACTTCTTCAGATCGGGCATAGCCATCTCGACGATCTCGGCGTCGACGCCGAGATGCTGGATGGTGGCGTTGTCGCGACGGCAGTGGTTGGAGTTGTGAATGCTGTAGAGCTTCATGGGAACCTCCCGAGTCGGTTGATGGGCGCGCAGGATGAAGCCACACGGATTGCGTTCTGGGAAGAGTCGCCGGGGCCGGTGCTACGCTGCTCGGCATGGCGCGTGACGAAGAACGAAGAGCGAGGTCGTCCGAGGAGCCCGTCGTCGGGAGCCTCCCTGATTTCCCTGGGATCGTCGTGGCGATGCGGCTCTCTCCCGGGCTCGCCGTGCACCTGCGCGGCCTCGCCGACGAGCTGCTCGTGAAGGACTTTCCGGGCGCGACGCTCACGCGCGCCGAGCGCGAGCTGATCGCGACGGCGGTCTCGGCGGGCAACGATTGCTTCTACTGCATGGACTCGCACGGCGCGTTCGCGAGCGAGCTGCTGCGACGTTCCAACACCGGCGCGGCGGCGACCATCGAGTCGGTCGTCGACGGCATCAAGTCCGGCGGCACGAGCGGCGTCGACGCGAAGCTCGCGGCGCTCCTCCAGCTCGCCCGCATCGTTCAGCGCAACGCACGGGAGGTCGCTCACGCCGACGTCACGCGTGCGCTCGAAGCCGGCGCGACCGACGCGGACACGCAGCTCGCGGTGCTCATCGCCTCCGCATTCTGCATGTACAACCGCATGGTCGACGGTCTCCGAGCGAAGACGCCCGCGAGCCCCGAGGCCTACCGCGCGCGGGCCGCCGAGATCGCGGAGCACGGCTACAGCGACGCTAGAGTCCAGTCGCTCCCACGCTGAAGTACTTCATGGCGAGCGCGAGCGCATCGATACCGATCTGATGGCCGACGCGTCGCCCCGCGAAGTCGTCGGGCGCGATGTGGATGCTTCCCCACAGACGCGACTGGCCGGCTTGATCGGACGCGTCGAAGTACGACGCCCACTGGAGGCGCACCTCGGTCGACGGGCCCTTCTCGAAGGTGAGGAACGTGTCCTTCGGCGCGACGAACTCGGCCATTCCACCAGGGAAATATGGGCTCCCTGTGAGGCTCGCGAGCACCTCGGCGCCGGCGCGACTGAACGTGCTGTGACCCGAGATGAACGCGGGGAACGCGGGCGTCACGAAGGTGCGTCGCTGGTACGTGATCCAGTCCACGGCGCGGACCCATCCGACGCCCGCCACCTGATGCGCGCGATCGCCGGGCTCGCCGAGCCAGTCACGCACCGCGATCTGGCCGACGAAGAAGCCGAGGTGCGCGTGCCGTTCGCCGGGCGCGCTGCTCTCCTTCGTGATGACCTCGATGAGGCCGGGCACGATCGGCAAGCCGTCCGGATCGTAAGAAGGGCCCTTGGGGTCGGACGACTGTCCCTTGCCGCCCATCCAGCGCACGAGCGAGAGCGGGCGCACCGTCGCTGTCTGCCTCTTGATGCCCCACGCCGCGATGGCCGCGTCGTGCTCGGCGCCATTGAGTGCAAGATACACGTGAACGTCCCACGACAGCGGATCGAGGCCCGCTCCCTTGCCGAACAGCTTGCGCTCGAAGCCGGGCGTGTCGCTCACCGCGTTTGCGAGCGTGTTCCAGTGACCGGGAGGCGTCTCCGACTTCGGACCGTCCGCCCAGAACTCCGCCATCACGCGCGCGAAGTCGCCACGGCGGACCACCTGCGGAGGGTATGGCGTGCCCGTCACCGGATTCTTCGTCCAGCCCTTGCCGTCGTTCGCGCCGAGCGCGTTGTGACCGAAGACGCCTGGCGAGATGTCCATCGTCGTCGGGTCGGCCGGATCGAAGGACGCCGTCTTGCGAATGACCTCGACGACCCACTCCTTCATGGGCGCGCCGAGCTTCGGTACCGGACCGGGGTCGGGCCACTTCGCGAGGTTGCCGGCGCGCTTCATCGCGAACGGCGTCACGCCTCCCCAACCTGCGCCGATGTAGCCCTGCACGCCGGCGGGCAAGATGATCCCGTTCTGCGTCGCGGCGACGGAGAGGTTGATCGGCTGCCATACGGCGGGGCTCTTCATCGTCGTGCCCGGACCGTCGTAGACGAGCGGCGGATTGACGATCTCGTAGCTGCTGTCCTTGTAGTCCTCGGCCTCGTTCGCGCCGTCTTTCGCCCCCTGCGCGATGATGGTGTGAGCGACGCGATTGCCGAAGGCGATGGGATCATCGCCGGTGTCGTGCGTGTCGTTCGCGTCGTAGCCGAGGTCGGCCATGACCGCGCGCAAGCACGCCAGCGTCACGGCGCCGCCGACCGCCGGCTTGTACCGATGCGCGAGGACGGCTTGCGCCGCGTAGGCGATCGCGGTGCGACGTGCCTTCTCGAGATCGGCGTCGGTGTGTCGCTCGTCGACGAAGACGCCCTTCGCCTTCGTGTCGTAGCCCGCCCACGCGTCCCACATCGCGGCCGACATGTGAAAGAGGTTCCGCGCGTGCACGGTGGGCCGCGGGAGATCGCGGCGGATCGCCCAGAGGATCTGCTCGTTGAACCGCCGCGCGACCGAAGCGCTCTTGCCCGCGGCCACCACGTCGGCCGGGCACGCGATGCCCGGAGCCGGTCCGCCGTCGCCCCGGGCCTCCGCGGCCGACGCGTCCTTCTTGTCTTCTTCGTCGATCACGACCGTCGAGACGTGCTCGCCGTAGTGAAC
>JAXDMI010000823.1:0-9353 GCA_034666145.1 Myxococcales bacterium
AACCTCGTCAACCCGCCCGCCGAGGGTCGTCCGCCCGGCAAGGGGTGGTCTCACCAGCGTTGGAACGAGTACTACCCGCGCGTCTTCTTCAAGACGGCGCAGGCCGGTGCACGCGAGAACCTCGGCATGCGCGACGCGAAGCAGCGTCACGGCTACAACGCCGGTGAGTTCGGCCCGGGCGGCCTCTATCACACGGTTTATTCGTCGAACGTCCCCGGCACGACGCTGACCGGATCGACCACGGGCGTGCGCGTTCGCTTCCACCCGAATTTCCCGGAGCAGAACCACACGTCCGTGTGGACGTTCGACGGCACCATGCCGCCGAAGCTCGCGGTCGCTCGTTACGGCGAGCCGATCCTGATGCGCCACTACAACGCGCTCCCGATCAACCCGGCCGCGAACCGCGGCTTCGGCATCCACACCATCAGCACGCACGAGCACAACGGCCACAACCCCGCGGAGAGCGACGGCTACACGAACGCGTTCTTCTTCCCGGGCCAGTACTACGACTACCGCTGGCCGATGGCGCTCGCCGGAAGCGACACCGTCAACACCACCGCGTCCGATCCGCGCGCTGCTTCGCCGTGCTCACCCGGCGAGAGCTTGATGGTCAACGACGGCCCGACCGCGACGGAGCGCACGTGCGACGCGAACGGGCGCATCCAGGTGCGCGGCGACTGGCGCGAGACGATGAGCACGCATTGGTTCCACGACCACATGCTCGATTTCACCGCGCAGAATGTCTACAAAGGCAACGCTGTAATGTTCAACTATTACAGCGCGCTCGATCGTGGCAACGAGGCCCACGACGACGGCGTCAACCTCCGTCTGCCGAGCGGCAGCGCGCTGGCGTGGGGCAACCGCGATTACGACATGAACCTCGTCATCGCCGACAAGGCGTGGGACGCGACGGGCCAGCTCTGGTTCAACATCTTCAACAAGGACGGGTTCGTCGGCGACCAGGTCCTCGTCAACTGGCAGTACAAGCCGTTCGTCGACGTGCGTGCGCGCCGTTACCGCTTCCGCATCCTCAACGGATCGGTCTCGCGTTATTTCGCGCTCGCGCTCGTGAAGCAGGTCAACGGCGGCGCCGGCGAGATGCCGGGCCCCTCGGGCTCGGGTGTCTCGTACAACCGCGTGCCGTTCTACATGGTGGCCAACGACGGCAACATCATGGAGCACACGGTGCCGTTCGACGGCACCGTCGATCTCGACGGCTCGGGCAACCCGCTCACGTACAAGGGCACGCTCCCCGTCCAGGGCATCGCCGAGCGCTACGACATCATCGTCGACTTCGCGGCCGGCGGCATCGCGCCCGGCGACAAGCTCTACTTCGTCAACACCGCGGAGCACCAGACGGGCAAGGGCATCAACGCGAAGATCCCCGTCGCCGACATCCTCAGCGAGAAGTACAAGCCCGTCGCGTCCGCCACCGGCTGGACCGGCGGCGACCCCGGCTGCAGCAAGATCCTCGAGCTCCGCGTCGTGTCGTACGCCGGCACCGACCAGAGCATGAACCCCGCCGACTACACCGCGGGCAAGAAGACGATGATCCCGCTCGCCATCGACCGCAACGACCCGCGTCTGCAGACGGCGGCCATCCATCGCACGTTCGACTTCGGCCGCAGCAACGGCACAGACGAGTCGCCGTGGACCATCAAGACCAACGGCGGCGCCGGCCTCAACATGGATCCGCGTCGTATCTCCGCCGCGCCGCGCCTCGGCACGGGACCGACGCAGGGCGGCTTCGTCGGCACGAACGCCGCGGGCTATGACAACGTGGGCGCGCTCGAGATCTGGCAGCTCAACGGCGCCGGCGGCTGGAGCCATCCGATCCACATCCACTTCGAGGAAGGCATCGTGCTCGCGCGCGGCGGCGCACCGCCTCCCGCGTGGGAGACCTGGGCACGCAAGGACGTCTATCGCATCGGTCCGGAGAGCGACTCGAAGACCGACGTGACGCTCGCGATCCGCTTCCGCGAGTTCGCCGGCACGTTCATGGAGCACTGCCACAACACGCAGCACGAAGACCACGCGATGCTCCTCCGCTGGGACATCGAGCATCCCGGCCAGACGCAGCTGATGCCCGCGCCGATGCCGACCTGGGACGGCGTCACGTACGTCGACTCCGCAGCGCTGCCCACGTTCCGCATCGGCGACGGTGTCGGCCTCGTCGGTGGTAGCGGCCATGGCGACGGCGACGTCCCGGTTCCGCCGCCGGCTCCGGCTCCGACGCCGACGACGACCGGAACCGTTCCTCCTCCGGTGCCGACGGGCACGGTTCCGACGCCGGTTCCCACGACGACCAGCACCGTCCCGGCGCCGACTCCTCCTCCGGCTGCGACCGGCACGAGCGCGATCAGCTCGGGACGCGAGAAGAAGATTGCCGTCCCCGCGATCGGCGTGAACGGCCGCCACTCGCAGAACCTTCCCCCCATCCAGCCCTTCCTCGTTCAGTGATGAAGCCTCGGAGCAATTCGATGAAGTGGAGCTCTCGAAGCCGGCCTCTCGCAGTGCTGGTGACGTGCGTTCTCGCGTCCTTCGCGACGTCGCTCGGTTGCAAGGGCGCCGACGATCCGCAGGACTCCGCCGCTCAGCAGGGCGGCAACGACCTCACGCGCGCGAGCAACCCCGAGGCCGAGCTGCCCATCAACGTCCTGCAGTCGATGAAGGGCGTTCGGCCCGTCGAGCCGCGCGCTCTCGGCACCATCGTTCGCGATCGCAAGGCTGCCATCGCGCTCGGCAAGGCGCTCTTCTGGGACGTGAACGCCGGCAGCGACGGCCAGGCCTGCGCGAGCTGCCACGCGCATGCCGGCGCGGACAACCGCACGACCAACCAGCTCAGCCCGGGCCTCAACAACGTCGCCGGCGGTACGAAGAGCCAGGCGTTCGACGGTGTCGCGAGCAGAGGCACGGGCGGACCGAACTACACGCTGACCGCGAAGGACTTCCCGTTCCACCAGCTCTCGGACAAGAACGATCCGAACTCGTCCGTGGTGTTCGACAGCGACGACGTCGTCTCGTCGCAGGGCACGATCCACCGGGTCTTCGTCTCGACCAAGACCGAGGACGGTCGCGAGACGTGCACCGACGCGCCGGATATCTTCGCCGTCGGCAAGAAGAACATCCGTCGCGTCCCGCCGCGCAACACGCCGACCAACATCAACGCCGTCTTCTTCGATCGCCTCTTCTGGGACGGCCGCGCCAACAACACGTTCAACGGCGTCTCGCCGTTCGGTCCGCGCGACAAGGCGGCGACCATCCTCGAGCGCCAGGCCGACGGTAAGGCGCACGAGGTGCAGCTCCGCCTCGAGAACGCGGCGCTCGCCTCGCAGGCGGTCGGTCCGATCCTCAGCGCCATGGAGATGTCGTGCGAGGGCCGCACGTTCTCCGACGTCGGTCGCAAGCTGCTGCCGATGAAGCCGCTCGCGCTGCAGGACGTCGCGTCGGACGACAGCGTCCTCGGCGTGCTCACGGGCAACAAGAAGAGCGGCAAGTCGAAGGGCCTCACGACCACCTACGAGGACCTCGTCAAGCAGGCCTTCGACCCCAAGTACTGGTCGGTCACGGGGAAGAAATCCGACGGCCACTCCGAGGGCTACTCGCAGATCGAGCGCAATTTCAGCCTCTTCTGGGGCCTCTCCATCATGCTCTACGAGGCCACGCTGACCTCGGACGACGCGCCGATCGATCGCTACCTCGACGGCGACAAGACCGCGCTCACGCCGCAGCAGATCTACGGCAAGTCACTCTTCGAGGGTCAGGCCGGCTGCATCAATTGCCATCACGGTCCCGCCATCAGCGGCGCCGCGTTCTCGTTCGCCAAGGAAGCGAACGAGACGAACCCCATCGAGCGCATGGCGATGAACGACGGTCGCATCGCGCTCTACGACAACGGCTTCTACAACATCGGCGTCCGTCCCACCGTCGAGGACCGCGGCGTCGGCGGCCTCGATCCCTGGGGCAACCCGCTCTCGCTCGCGCGTGAGGCGAAGCGCGCGGCCGCCGGCATCCCGGCGCCCGAGAGCCTTCGCTTCGACAACGCGCGCTTCCTCCTCAACCGTGGCTCTCCGCCCGGCCCCGGCGAGCGCGAGGCCACCGACGGCTGCTTCAAGACTCCCACGCTGCGCAATGTCGAGCTCACGGGTCCGTACTTCCACAACGGCGGACAGGCCACGCTCGAACAGGTCGTCGACTTTTATAATCGCGGCGGCGACCGTCGCGGCGGCACGCTCATCACGTTCGACGGCGAGCAGATCGTCACCGGAGCGGACTCGACGTCGTTCGGCGACAACCAGTCGAACATGGGCGCCGACCTGCAGCGCCTGTTCCTCACGGCGGCCGGCAAGGCGGCGATCGTGGCGTTCCTCAAGTCCTTCACCGACGAGCGCGTGCGCTGGGAAAAGGCGCCGTTCGATCATCCCTCCATCGACCTGCCCAACGGCGTCACGGTCGAGTCCTCCGACGACTCCGAGAAATCGTCGGACTCCGGCAAGTCCAAAAGCGACAAGTGATCAGGATCATCATGAACAAGCAGCTCACGATCTCGATTCTGGCGCTTCCCTTCCTCCTCCTCGCGAGCGGAGACGCGAAGGCCGCGGCCACGCAGGCGCCCGTCTTCCTCGCCGAGATCGAGAGCTTCAAGCTCTCGCCGGGATGTAGCGACGACTTCTGCACCGCCACGCTCATCGTGGCCGGCGAGACCATCATCCTTCCGCAGAACCTGCTCATCGACCTTCCCGCGAACCGTCTCACCGCGAAGCAGATCTTCGATCAGGCGCCGGCCGAGTGCGTCGCGCGCGGTGAGAGCGGCCTCGCTGCCAGCGACGCGTGCTCGGGCGGACGCGGCGGGCTCGTCACGCTCGCCGCCAACCGCACGCGTTGCGGCCAGGTCATCGCAGGCGACGTCTACATCCAGAAGGGCATCACCGCGCTCAGCGGCGACGTCACGTACATCAACTACGACGAGGGCTGGTTCCGCATCGACGGCGCGAAGGGTGACCCGACGCAGGGCACGATGGTGCGCTTCAACGATCCCTCCGGCGGGCAGTCGATCCAAACCGGTCCAGGCTGCGCGGGCGGTCCGAACTGCAGCGCCGATCCGCGCTTCACCAACGATCCGCTCAACTACACGCTGAGCTTCCTCAGCGGATACCCGCTCTGCATCCCGAGCACGGTCGTTCCCGTGAACGACGGCGGCGGCTTCACCACCGCACGCCGCGCGGGCGCGGATCGCGCAACGGGCGCAGGCGATCCCTTCTGTCCCGCGACGAACCGCCCCAACACGGTCATCGACCCCATCTCCGCCGACTCGACGCGCTTCGCGCCGTTGAAGGTCGGAGACAACGTCTTCGTCAACGGCAACTTCGAGATCATCGGCAACGTCCGCTTCCTCTCCGCGCACGCGGTAACGGTGAACATCGGACTGCAGACGTACGACGACATCACGCAGCCCGACTTCGTCCAGATCATCGAGACCGTCTGGGACATGCCCAACTTCGGACGCGACCGCGCTCGCTTCCGCGCGCTCGGCCAGGGCACGCTGCCCGGCAGCGGGCCCCCGGGAAACGCCGGCAACGACCTCGACGTCTACGCGGTCCGCGTCAGCCCGATCGAGGGCAAGAACCTCTACGACCCGCTCGCTTCGACGTTCAACAACCCGGGCACGAAGGGCCTCGGAAGCCGGCCCACCGGCATCAACATCTGGCGCATCGACTACGACGTGACGTTCCCGCCGCTCGGCGCGAAGCCGAACCAGCCGTGCACGAACCTCCTCAACGGCGGTCTGCTCATCGGCGCCGCCGCCGAGAAGTGCGCGCAGGGCGGCACGATGCTGGAGAACTTCGCGGTGCTCAGCCCCGTGTCGCGCGAGGTCATGGCGCGCACGCGTCACAAGACGGACGCGATGGTGTGGGCGGCGGCGGGCGGACCTCCGGTGCCCGTCGTCCTCGACCTCCTCGGCAATCCCGCGACGCAGGGAGAATACACGCGTCCGCTCGGCATCAGCCTCGGCGGTCTCGAGCCGCCCGCCGCGGTCGAGTCCGATCTGAACCTCGCCTCGCAGCCCTTCGTGTTCGAGGGTCTGCCGTGGATGCTCGATCGTCGCGTCGGTCCGAGCGGTTGCTCGGTCACGGGTTGCGAGCCGCTCGCGACGTTCCCGGCCGGCACGTTCGCAGCGAACGCGTTCCCGTTCTCCGGTCGTGATCCCAACGCCGTCGTGAGCACGCTCGTCGGTGCGCTCACGTCGGTGCCGGTGCTGGGCCGCCCGATGACGTACTTCACGCAGTCGCCCACGGGCAGCCTGCAGACCGCCGTGCTGCCGGTTCCGGGCGACAACCAGTGTCCGGCCGGCACCGTCGTGCGATCCTTCAGTGGAGGAGTGCAGTAGTCATGAAGACGCAAATCGGAATCGTCAGACACGTGCCGCGCGTCTTCTCGGGGCTGCTGCTCCTCACGGCATCGTGCGGAGTGCTCGGCGCGCCCGCCGAAGAGAACCACGACACGAGCGCGACATCGGGGCTCTCGAACGTGACGTCGATGCCGTGCGCCATCGGCGGCGGCAGCTGCAAAGCGGCGTCGGATTGCTCGCTGGGCACGGGCTCGATCGGCTCGAGCAAGTACAACTGCGGTGGCAGCCGGCGCGTCTGCTGCTTCTCCACGTGCGGCAGCGAGGCGGAGACCGTCGAGTGCTGCAACGCGAACCACACCTTCGCGCCGCGTCCGCTCTGTCAGGACGGCAAGCTCACGTGCGCCGCGGGCCAGACCAAGGTCCCGCTCGGCACGTGCGTCACCGCCGCCTCCGCTCGTTGAAGCGCGTCGGAAGCGTGATCAGAAGCGCGAGACGAGCATCGCGATGATGTAGAGCACGAGCGCGGCGCCCCAGATGGCCGCGCGGATGCGCATGTGCTCGCGCCAGGCCCAGAACGGCGCGAGCGGCGCTACGAAGAACGCGACGAGCGCGCGCCAGCGCGGCGGTCGCCATGCGAGGCCGTACGTGATGGTGACGTGCGCCGTGATGAACAACGCCAATGCGATGACGAGCGTTGCGACGACGATCAGGTCCTTCACTGCGGGACCATCCTAGGCGAAACGGGCGATGCGTCGCTGCCCGCTTCGACGAGGCCGCCGTCGGAGGCTTCGACGCCGTTGCCGGTGCCCGCCTCGGCGCCACCGCCGCTCTTCGGAAGCGTCCCCGTGGGCGTTGCGCCGGTCGGCGTCTCGGGACCGCCGGCAGCTGCGCCGGCGTCCGCTTTCGACGACCCCGAAGGCGTACCCGGCGCGACGTTCGGGGTGGCCGCCACCGGCTCGCCCTCGGGATTGACGACGGGTCCGCCGCGCGTCCTACCGAGCACGAGGGGCGGGGGATCGGGGAGCTCGCGGCCCTGCGGATCGCGCCACTTGCCCTCCGCGATGTAGAAGATGCCGCTCTTGTCGCGCGTCGAAGTCCACGGCGAGAAGCGCGCGTTCGGCGGCGCGACGAGCCAGCGCCCTTGTTTCCAGGCATATCGTCGTCCCTGCCACGTCCACTCGCCGTCGATCCACACCGCGTTGGGCTTCGGGATATCGGGCATGAACTCGACGCGCGCAGGCGGCGGCGGATACGCCGCTTGCTGCAGCGCCTCGGTGGGGTGACCGACATACGGCGGCGCAGGAGGACGCGGAGCGGCGCATGCGAGCATCACGCCCGCGATCGCCAGCGACATCGCCATGCCCAGCCCGAGTCGACGCATCGTGCGCGCGTTCAGCACGGTTCGTACCACGCACGCTCGCACGCGAAGAGCGCGGGCCTGCGGGCGCTCGGTACCTTCACGATTCTCTCGCATCGGAGTAGCTGCTCCAGAGCGCCACGGATCACGTGAGGGCCGAGGCAAAATCGAGCATCTTGGTCGGCATAGCCTGCGGCGCGGCGCTGGTGCGGCGCAGGTTTGTCCGTGTGAAACCGGCGCAACGCCGCACAGCGCGCTGGTGCCGACCTTGCTAAGCGGTCTCGGCCGCTGATGGTTCGCCTCGCGCTTCCTCCTCGTTCGTCGCGTCTCTGGGACGCGCTCTCGCTGGTCGTCTTCGTCGCTGCGATTTCGGTGCTGGGCGGCTGCAAGTCGATCCCGGAAGGCCACTCCGCGGTGAATCGCGTCACCGTCCGCGGCTCCGACAAGGTGGACGACGACGACATCCGCGACAAGATGGCGACGACCGAGTCGACGAAGTTCTTGATGCTCTTTCGCGGCATCCTCTTCGAGTACTCGCTCTTCGATCGCTTCGTGTTCCAGCGCGATCTCGCGCGCGTCGAGTCGTTCTATCGCTCGAAGGGCTACTACGACGTTCACGCCCGCGCCGGTCGCGTCTTCCAGATCGACGCCAATCACGTTCGCGTCGAGGTGATCGTCGAGGAAGGTCCGCCCGTCCTCGTGCACACCATGCACGTCGACGGCCTCGACGGTCTGCCGAAGATCGTGGTCGACGCCGCCAACAAGGCGGCGACCGACGGGCTGCCGCTCGAGAAGGAGTTCGTCGAAGAAGAGTTCAAGAAGACCGAAGGCAGCGTCCGCCGCGCGCTCAGCGATCGCGGCTACGCGTATGCGAAGGTGAGGAGCGACGCCGCCGTCGACATCGTCACGCATCGCGTGGACGTCGTGATGACGGTGACGCCCGGCCCGAAGTGCGTCTTCGGCGAGATCCGCATCGAAGGCCTAGGACCGCTGCCCGACAAGCAGGTCCGCGCCACCATCGACATCAAACCGGGCAAGGAATACTCGGAGAAGGACCTCGACGACGCGCAGCAAGCGCTCCTCGATCTCGGTGTGTTCGCCTCCGTCGAGCTCAAGCCGGACATTCCGGGAACGCCCGAGCCTCCGCCCCACAAGCCGGGCAAGTCGGACGAGGAGCAGCTCGGAAACAAGGACGCGAACGGCGAGCAGGGCAAGGGCACGGGCACCCCCGGTCAGGGCGGACCGCCGCTTCCGCCCGGCCCGCCCGTCGTGCCGGTGCTCGTGAAGCTGGAGCCTTCGCGTCTCCACACGCTCCGCCTCGGCGGCGGTATCGAGTTCGATGCGCTCAAGACCGACGTGCACGGTCTCATCGGTTGGGAGAGCAAGAATTTCTTCGGCGGGCTCCGCACGTTCTCCGTCGAGTTCCGGCCAGGCATCGTCCCGTACCCGCTGCGCGTGAACAACTTGGTCGCGCCGAACAAGTTCCTTCCCGAGGAGCATCTGCGCCTCGACTTCGGTCAGCCGAGCTTCCTCGAGGCGCGCACGAAGGGCTTCATCCGGCCCGAGTTCAACGTCTATCCCGTGCTCATCAACCCGAACCCGCTGCCCAACGCGAGCGTCATCGGCTATGGCGAATTCCGTGATGCG
>JAXDMI010000824.1:0-3781 GCA_034666145.1 Myxococcales bacterium
GGAGTACAAGCACGGCGAGCTCGTTCGCAAGGGCGAGCGCGGCGTGTGGAGCGAGCCGCTCCTTCCCGGCAAGTACGCGTTCAACACGTACGCCGGCAAGGTGATCACCGTTCCTACGACGAACTTCATCCTCAAGTGGACGAAGGGCGAGGTCGGGTCCCATCGCTTCGACGAGAACCTCTCCGAGGTCTCGCTGATCACGAAGGACGCGTTCGAGCCGTCACTTCCTCTCTCGGTGGTCGTGCACATCGACTACCGCAAGGCCCCGCTCGTCGTGCAGCGCTTCGGTGACGTGAAGCGCCTCGTCGAGCAGACGCTCGACCCCATGGTCGCCGCGTACTTCAAGAACATCGGTCAGACGAGGACGCTCATCCAGCTCCTCCAGGAACGCAGCATGATCCAGGCCATTTCCAGCGAGGAGATGAAGACGCGCTTCACGCACTACAACCTCGAGCTGGAGGAGGTGCTCATCGGAACGCCCGCCGCGGGCCCGAACGACAAGCACATCGCCACCATCCTCGAGCAGCTTCGCTCGCGTCAGATCGCGGAGGAGCAGATCGAGACGTACGCTCGTCAGGAGCGCGCGTCCGGCAAGGAGCGCGAGCTGCGCGAGGCGATGGCACGTGCCGATCGCCAGAAGCAGCTCACGGAGAGCGAGGTCGCCATCACCATCGAGGCGAACCAGGGACGCGCCGCGTACGAGCGGAGCGTCCAGGCCGCCGCGCAGATGCGCACGATGGCGGAGGCCGAGGCCATGCAGATGCGCACGCTCGGTGAGGCAGACGCAGCGCGCGTCCGCGTCATGGGCGAGGCGCAGGCCGACAAGGTGGCGCGCGTCGGTATTGCCGAGGCCGTCGCCATCGAGGAGCAGGTCCGCGCCTACGGCGGCCCCAAGTTCCAGGTGACCCAGAACGTGATGAAGGGCTTCACGGACGCCATCGGCAGCTCGAAGGTGGACGTGGTTCCGAAGATCGTCATGGGTGGCAGCGGTACGGGTGGCAATGGCGCGAACGGCTCCGTCATGGAGACGCTTCTCGCTCTGCTCCTCTCGGACAAGCTGGGTGAAGCTGGCGGGTCGACGCTCGGCGACGGAGGCGAAAGCAGCAAGAGCCGCACGCCGGAGCTCGACACGATGCGCACGCGCATCCGCAGCGAGCTGCTCGCGGGGCACGCGGCGCCGTCTGGCTCGGGCAACGGCATGGGCAACGGTAGCGGCATCAAGGTCTCGCTCCCGTCGGCGACGCTGCCGAAGCTCTGAGCGCGACAAGAAGTGAGGTGGCGAGGGCCCGCGTCGGCGACGATGCGGGCCTTCGCCTTGTTCAGCGCCGACGCTTCGCGTTCGCTTCCTCGTCCGCGCTCGCCTCCGCGTCCGCGCTCGCCTCCGCGTCCGCGTCCGCGTCCGCGCTCGCCGGGCGCAACGCGATAGTGCGCGTCGTCGGCGGCGAGGTCTGCCTGGGGGACGGGCGTTGCGTGACGAGAGGCCGCGCCTGCGGCTCACGGATCCTGCGGATGCGGCTGCGGAGACGGGTCTGCCTTCGGCCGCGCGCGGGTGGCGTGTCGGGCGCGTAGTCACGTCGTGTCTGGCGAGACGAGATGTGACGCGCTGTGAACGGAAGCGACCTTGCGCTGCGGCTTCAATTGATTTACAATCGCCCTATTCGTGATGAGCAAGCGTCGCACGCCCGTCCAGCTGACCTTCGAGGACCGTCGTGCTCACGTGCGCGCCTTCACGCGGGCCGGGAAGCCGAAGAAGCGTCCCGGGCCCAAGCCCTCGGCGTTCCCTAACGTGCGGCACCGCCCGCGAGCGGTGCACAAATATTGGAATCCGCTGCATGTCACGATGCGCGCGCGGCGCGGGCTCCCGAGCTTCCGCGCACAGACGCTCTTCGCGGCGTTCGAACGCGCCGTGCGCAGAACGCGTCGCGACGACTTCCGCGTCGTGGAGTTCTCCGTGCAGGACGATCACCTCCATCTCATCGTCGAAGCGGAAGACAGTGATGCCCTCGCTCGCGGCATGAAGAGCTTCTCGGTGCGGGCAAACCGCCTCTTCAACGCAGCGCTCGGCCGTGGGCGAGGCCAGGTCTGGGCCGATCGCTACCACCGCCGCGATCTCACGAGCGCGCGCCAGGTACGCAACGCGATCGTCTACTGTCTCGCGAACTACAAGAAGCACCAGGGCGTGACGAGCGGGATGCCGCGCATCGACCCCTGCTCGTCGGCGCGTTGGTTCCAGGGCTGGACGGCAATTCGCATGCACGACGACGGCCCACGTCCCACCGAAGAAGCGCGCACGGTGCTCTTACGCACCGCTTGGCAGAAGCACGGCTTCATCCATCCGGGTGAAAGACCACGAGCGCCGAGCTGACGAGGTCACGGCGAGGAAGTGCGCGACTAACGTGATCTCGGATTCGGTGCAGAGCGGAGGCGCCGTCGTCCATTCGGCGGCCCTGATGTCGACGCACCACTCGGGCGCGTTCGTCGGGTCCGCGGCCCACGCCGCAACTCGTCGCGCGGACGATCGATGGACGATTTCGGTCAGCACGTCGACAGGCGCAGAGATCGCCCGGAGTTGCTGGAAGCCCACGCGCCTGGCATAAGTCGGGCGTGAAGACGGCCCGTAGCCGCGTCAAGAGCGAAGTCCATGACCAGTGAATCGCCTTACCGAGGCTCCGCGCTCGGGCCGCCGCGGCAGATCGTGGTGACGACGGGACCGGACGTGCCGGGCTTCCGCATCACTCACATCTTTGCCGTCGTGAACGGCGTCGCTCTTCGTACGAAAGAGGTGGGTGGCTACGCGGCGGCGCGTGCCGCTCGCGAGGCCGCCGTCGCTCGCCTGCTCGAGGAAGCACGCGGGCTCGGCGCGAACGCCATCGTCAGCATGCGCTTCGACTCGACGACCGACGAGGTATGCGCCTACGGCACGGCGGTGGCGATCGCGGAGTAGCGATCGCTCGTTCTCGAGGCGGCGGACGCGAACGCTTCTATCCCACGCGCGCGGGGTCGGCGAGCTCGACGTCGAAGATCCCGAAGTGCTCCACCCAGACGTCCACGGCGGCATCCAGCGCGCGCTCGGCGCGCGTGGGCGAGAAGCCCTCCAGCGTGTCCGCGCTCTGCGGCACGTCCGACACCACGTGGAGCGCCGCGACACGCGCTCCTCCCGAGAGGCCGCGGAGGAGCCCCGCGAGCTCCATTTCCACCAGGTGGTGGCCGTCGGCTCGGAGCTGATCGATCTCGCGATCGAACTCGTCGAGCGGCGAGCGGACGTTCACCACCTTGCTGTGCAAGCGGGTGGCGGGCTGCGCGTGCAGGCCGCCGAAGCGTGCATCGAGCGCGTGATTCTGGAACGTGTGCACGGCGCCGTCGGCCGAGGTCGCTTGCGACGCGAAGTGCAGCTCACCGACTTGCGACGCGCGGTCGAGGGACGCCGCGGTGCCGTACACGAGCACGTCCGTGACGCCACACTCCCGGAACAGCGCGCCCATCGCGACGGCGGCCTCGCCGTACGGGTTGCGCACCAGCAGCACCTCGCGTCGCTCGCCGCGCGCATCCCGGTACGCGAGCCGGCTGTGGTCCAGGAAATCGTCGGGCCCGTCCACGGCTGCGATCTTCAGCGGCCTGGCCGGCGGCACGTCGGTCATGCCCGCGGCCTGCGCGCGAGAGAGGAGCTCCGCGACCGACGCGCATCGAGCTCCGGAGCGCCGGAGCTCCCGCGGTTCGAGGTCGCGCAAGGGCAGGAGCTCGCGCGGCAAGGACGACGCGCACTGTTGCAGCGCGCGCACCT
>JAXDMI010000825.1:0-3390 GCA_034666145.1 Myxococcales bacterium
CGCGTCGTCGGGCGCGGCGCCCTCTTCTCCGGGGTTGGAGCACGCCGGCACGACCGCCGATGCGAAGAGGGCGGTGACAGCGAAACCGAGCGGGAGAAGGACCGAGCGTTTCATCGGTGGTACCGTCGATGTAGCAACGTGTGGTCCATTGTGGGCCGACGCGGTCCAAGGCCACTTCTGCCGCTCTTTTGCGAGTGCGCCTGTCAAGCTGGATCGCGAACGATCCGTTCTGTCTCCGGAAAGTTTTCCCCCGGTCGGACGGCTACCATCACGGCCCATGCGCGCGATCGTGATCGGCTCGGCGGCGGGAGGTGGCTTTCCGCAGTGGAACTGCGCGTGCCCGAACTGCGTTGGCGTACGCGAAGGACGCGGCGATCTCGCCGGTCGAACGCAGGACTCGGTCGCGTTCACGTCGAGCGGAGATCGCTTCGCACTCGTCAATGCGTCGCCCGACATCCTCGCGCAGATCAAGGCGACGCCCGCGCTCTGGCCGAAGGCACCGCGTCACACGCCGATCGGCGCGGTGGTGCTGACCAACGGCGACATGGATCACGTGCTCGGTCTCTTCTCGCTGCGCGAGTCACAGCCGCTCGCCATCTACGCGACACCGCCGGTGTGGAAGGGCCTCGAGGCGAGCGTGCTCATTCGAACGCTGAAGCGCTTCGAAGGTCAGGTGGTGTTCCGACCGCTCGCCATCGGCGAGGAGGTCGAGCTCGCCGACGCGAAGGGTGAGCCGCTCGGCATCGCGCTGCGCGCGTTTGCGGCGCCGGGGAAGCTACCCGTGCATCTCGTGGGTCACGCCGCGGAGAGCCCCGAGGACAACGTCGGCCTCTCGTTACGCGACTCCGCGCGCGACGGGGGCTCCATCGCGTATGCGGCGGCGTGTGCGAGCCTCGATGAAGAGATGCGCGTCGAGCTCGCGCGGCATGCCGCCGTGCTCTTCGACGGCACGTTCTATCGCGAGGACGAGCTCGTGCGTCTCGGACTGTCGAAGGCGGTGGCGAAGGACATGGCGCACGTGCCGATCAGCGGAGAGCGCGGCAGCCAGGCCGCTGCTGCGTCGCTCGAATCGCTCCGTCGCACCAGCTAGATCTACACGCACGTGAACAACACGAATCCCATCCTCGCGGACACCGAGGAGCGCCGCGCCGTGCTCGACGCGGGCTGGGAAATCGCCTTCGACGGGATGGAGATCACGACATGACGCCTTCTCCCAACGACGCCAACGGCGCCAGCGACGCCGGCGACGAGCTCCTCGATGCCGAGGCGTTCATCGCACGGCTCAAGATGGAGGGCGAGAAGCGCTACCACGACCGCCACCCGTTCCACATCGCCATGCACGCCGGCAAGCTCTCGCGCGAGCAGATCCAGGCGTGGGTGCGAAACCGCTTCTACTACCAGACGCGCATCCCCATCAAAGACGCCATCGTGCTCTCGAAGTCGGAGGACCCCGCGTTCCGTCGCGTGTGGATCCACCGCATCATCGATCACGACGGCAAGCAGGACGGCGAAGGCGGCATCGCGCAGTGGCTCCGTCTCGCGCACGGCGTGGGTCTCGACGTCGAAGAAGTGAAGAGCCTCAGCGGCGTGCTGCCGGGCGTTCGCTTCGCATGCGATGCGTACGTCACGCTGGTGCGCGAGCGACCGCTGGTGGAGGCGGTGGCGTCTTCACTCACCGAGTTCTTCTCGCCGGACATCATGGCGCGACGGATCGCGGCGTGGGAGACGCACTATCCGTGGGTCGAGGCCGAAACGCTCGCGTACTTCCGCGGACGCGTGACGCGCGCGAAGCAGGACTCGCGCGAGGCCATCGACTACGTGCTCGCGAATGCGAGTACGCGCGCCGTCCAAGAGCGCTGCATCGATGCGCTGATCACGAAGACGCAGATCCTGTGGGCGCTCCTCGATGCGGTGAGCACCGCGCATCCGCTCACGGGCGCCTGAGGCGACGGCCGGACCATGGCGATCGCGATCGAAGTTGCGTTCGTGCCGAGGCTCGCGAAGAAGGCCCGGCTCAAGCTCGATCGGCACGCGAACAAGTACATGATCATCTACCCCGAGCGCGGGCTCGAGCTGAACGACGCCGCCGCGCAAATCGCCCAGAAATGCGACGGATCGAGGTCGATCGCGGCCATCACCGACGAGCTAGCGAAGGAGCACGACGGGGCACCGCGCGCCGTCATCGAAGCGGACGTGCTCGCGTTCGTGACCATGCTGCGCGACAAAGGTCTCCTGGAGCTCGAATGACGGAGACCTCCTCGGCGTCCTCGACGCCCTCAGCGCCCTCGGCGCCCTCGGCACCCCGCCCGTACACGCTCATCGCCGAGCTGACGTATCGGTGTCCACTGCGTTGTCCGTATTGCTCGAACCCCGTCGACTATCTCGACAACAAGGACGAGCTGACGACCGAGGAGTGGTGTCGCGTCTTCGGAGAAGCCGAGGAGCTCGGCGTGATGCAGCTGCATCTCACCGGCGGCGAGCCGCTCGCGCGCAAGGACCTCGAGCTCCTCGTCGCCCATGCGCGAGCGGTCGGTCTCTACACGAACCTGGTGACGAGCGGCATCCCGCTGGCGCGCGAACGCCTCGAGCGGCTCGCGGAGGCGGGCATCGATCACGTGCAGGTGAGCATCCAGAGCAGCCGCGCGGACCTCGCCGACGAGATCGCGGGCTATGCCGGTCACGCGAAGAAGATCGAGGTCATGCGCTGGGTGAAGGCGCTCGGGCTGCCGCTCACGATGAACGTCGTTTTGCATCGGGCGAACCTCGGAGAGATCGACGAGCTCGTGGCGCTCGCCGAGGACGTGGGCGCCGATCGCCTCGAGCTCGCCAACACGCAGTACGTGAGCTGGGCGCTGACGAACCGCGACGTGCTCTTGCCGACGCGCGGGCAGATCGAGATGGCCGCGGAAAAAGCGGCACCGCATCGCGATCGCCTACGCGGGAAAATGGACGTACTGTTCGTGAAGCCGGACTACTTCGGGACGACGCCGAAGGCCTGCATGGACGGCTGGGCGCGCCGCTTCCTGCAGATCGTCCCCGACGGTCGCGTGGTGCCGTGTCATGCCGCGACGAGCATCACGTCGCTCACGTTCGACGACGTGCGCGGCAAGCCGCTGAAGCAGATCTGGGAGACGTCGCGGGCGCTCCTCGCATACCGCGGCGAGGAGTGGATGCAGGAGCCGTGTCGGAGCTGCGACAAACGCACGATCGACTTCGGCGGCTGTCGCTGTCAGGCGTTCGCGCTGACGGGCGATGCGGCGGCGACGGATCCGGCGTGCACGCTGTCGCCGAGGCGCAGCGAGATCGACGCGGCGCATGCCACGGCGAGCGCGGATGTCTCGCGGTCAGGGGATCGCCGCTACTTGTATCGAGGACCCGCAGCGCGCGCGG
>JAXDMI010000826.1:0-3331 GCA_034666145.1 Myxococcales bacterium
GGTGCCGATCCCTACGCAAGCGCGCGCGCCGACGGCGCACCCGGTGGAGGTCGCGCGAAGACCGAGATGGGCGCGCCCGTGATGGACGGCGGACCGCCGGCCGGCGCGATGACGCCGCCCTACGGCGGCGCGGGCATGGGACCGGGTATGGGCACGGCAGGTCCTTCGGGACCGGGCTCTGCGCCGGCGATGGTTCCGGCCGGACCCGCGCATCAGCCCGCGAAAAAAGGCGGAAACGGCCTCATCATCGGGCTCGCTGCCCTCGCGGTGCTCCTCATCGGCGGCGGCGTCCTCGCGCTCGTGCTGAGCGGTGGAAAGCCGAAGGTCGTCGTCACCGATCCGCTCGATCTCGACGGCAGCGCAAGCGCCACTGCGAGCGCGGCTCCCGTCGAGAGCGCGACCGCCGCGACGAGCGATGCCGATGCCGCCGTCGCAGCCGTCGCTCCGCTCGGCGGAGTCGTCGCGGTCGCAGCACATCCCGGTACCGGTACGGGTAGCGCCAAGCCCGTGCCGACGCCCTCTGCCAAGCCCGCTCCAACACCCCAACCCAAGGTCGATCCGCCGATCTGCGCGAAGGCGCGCGCCGCGAAGATCGCCAACAGGCCCACCGCCGGGCTCCTCGAAGCTCAGTGCCGTCAGGCCGGTGGTACACCCTGAGCCATGCAGTGTCCGTCGTGCCATAAAGACGTCGAAGGCAACCCGCCCTTCTGTGCGCTGTGCGGCGCGCCGATGCCTCATCAGCCCGGCCCCGATCCGCTGCTCGGTCGCACGCTCGGCGGCAAGTTCAAGATCGTCAAGCTGATCGGCGAAGGCGGCATGGGCGCCGTCTACGTCGGCGAGCAGGCGCTCGGCCAGCACACGCGCAAGGTGGCGATCAAGACGCTCCCTGCGCATCTCTCGCGTGACGAGAAGATCCGCGTTCGGTTCCAGCGTGAGGTGGGGACGCTCGCCACGCTCGAGCATCCGAACACCGTTCAGGTCTTCGACTTCGGCACGACAGAGGACGGCGTCCTCTACATCATCATGGAGTTCGTGCTCGGCCGGAGCATCGCCGACGTCCTCGGGAAGGAGGGCCCGATGCCTTCCGCGCGCGTCGAGAAGATCCTCGAGCAGATCGTGGGCTCGCTCTCCGAGGCCCACGGCAAGGGGATCATCCACCGCGATCTGAAGCCCGACAACATCATCCTCACCGACCGCGCGGGGCAGAAGGACTTCGTGAAGGTCCTCGACTTCGGCATCGCGAAGCGCAGCGGCGAAGAGGATCGCAACGAGGCCAAGCTCACGCAGCAGGGCATGGTCCTCGGAACGCCTCCGTACATGAGCCCGGAGCAGTTCACCGGGCAACCGCTCGACGGACGCAGCGACATCTACTCGCTGGCCGTGATGGCGTACGAGATGCTCACCGGCGTGCTGCCCTTCGACGCCTCGACGGCGTTCGAATGGGCGACGCTGCACATGACGGCTGCGCCGAAGGCGATCGAGGCGACGCCCAACGGCGGCGCGCTTCCCGAGTCGATGCGGAGCGCGATCATGCGTGCGCTCTCCAAGAACAAGGAGCAGCGCTTTCCCACCATCGGCGACTTCCTCGATCGCTTCGAAGGCAAGGTCGGAGCTTCTCCGCAAGAGGCGGCGCAGAAGAAGGGCACTGCGGGAATGGCAAACGCGCCGGCCTACGGCGTGCCGCAACGTGCTCCGCAGTCCGAGCCTCATCAGGCCGCCGCGCAGCAGCATTCTCCGGCGCCATCGCCGCACATCGCGCCGTCCGCGCCGGTGATTCCCGTCGCCGCTGCAGCACGTGCGCACGAGCCGTCCGCGAGCGAACCGCTCAAGGGCAAGACGCAGATGGGTGAGCCTCTCGCGTTCCCTTCCGGTGGCACCACCAACGGTCCGCCGATGGCGAGCCCCGCGCCCGCGCAAGCGGCTGCTCCGTATGCCGCGCCCGTCAACGAGCCGTACCGCGCGCCTCCTCCGCAACAGCAAGCTTCGGTGCCTGCCCATCGCGGCAATACGGGATCCGCGGATCGAGCCGGCGGAGGAAACAAGGGCCTCATCATCGGTGTGCTCGGTGTCGTCGCGGTGGCGAGCATCGGTCTCGTCGCGTGGGGCGCCGGCGCTTTCGGCTCGGGCTCATCGTCGGCGCCCGCGCCGCCGCTCGATCTCGGAACCGCAGCGGCACCGACCACGCCGGCCGCGACCACGCCTGACACGTCGACGGCGCCCGTTGCGCCGCCGACCATCGCGCCTCCTCTCAATCCGGCAGTGACTCCGGTCGGGCCGGCGCCGAAGCCGACGACGAAGCCGACCGCACCCGTGCCGACGCCCATCCCCACGTTGCCAGGTCCGGCTCCGAAGCCCACGACGCCGCCGGTGACTCCGGCCACGCCGCCGGGACCGACGCCGGTGCCGCGACCGACGATCGTGCCGCCGGTGACGCCGCCTCCAGCACCCACGCCGGTCCCACCGCCCGCGCCGACTCCGGTCGCGCCGCCCGCACCGACGCCGCAGCCCGGACGCGCCGAGCCGGCCGTCTGTGCGCAGGCCCGCTCCGCGCGCGCTCGAGGGAGCCCGCTGGCGGCCACGCTCGAGCAGAGCTGCCGGAATGCCGGCGGAACGCCCTGATCCGAGGCCGTGCCGGCAGCACGGACCGTCCGTTTTCTTCGCGTTTCAGGCCGTCCGTGTATGCTGCACGCGATGAGCTGTCGCCTTGTCTCTTCCTCCGTTCTCGTCGTCGCCCTCGCATCCTTTGCCGTGATGGGCTGTAGCAAGGACAAGAAGGACGACGTCGACGCCGCTGCCGATGCCACCGTCGACGCGGCGGTGGCGGACGCCGCCGCCGATGCTGCGGACGCTGCGGTCGTCGTCGACGCCGCCGTCGCGCCGCTCGCGACCACCGCGGCGCCGGTGCGACCGAAGTCGACTGCGCCGATCGCCGATCCGCCGATCTGCCAGAAGGCCCGCGCCGCGCGGCAGCGGAACTCGCCGTCGTTCCCGGCGCTCGAAGCGCAGTGCAAGGCTCTGGGCGGCACGCTCTGATCGACTGATCGGCTGACCGGCTCTCAGCCGAGGCGCTCGAGGATCTTCTTCGCGAAGAGGTACGCATCTCCGGGCCACCGGGCGGAGACGTAGCTTCCGTCCTCGACGACGAACGCGCCGGCATTGCTCTCCGCGATGCCGTGCTTCATCAGCGTGAACGGTCCGCGCTCGAAGTGCGACGGATCTTCGAGCGCGCTCTTCACCTCGTCCTCCACGTACGCGTCGTACGTGCGGTAGTAGCGACCGAGCTTCCACGCCGTGAGGTAGTACGCGACCCGCTCCATGTACTTCGGCAGGC
>JAXDMI010000827.1:0-3993 GCA_034666145.1 Myxococcales bacterium
CCCGCGCTCGCGCAGCCCACCGATCTTCCGTCGGTCGCGGGAGGCTCCGTCCGCGGCAAGCGTCCCGAGATCCGCAAGCCGGGTCAGCTCGGCATGAGCGCGAGCGGCGGCGGAACGATGGCGGGCAAGCCGCCTCCGAAGCTGGCGCCGCAGCCCTTCGGTCCGATGGAAAAGATCGGCGAGCAAGGACCTCCCTCGCGCACCGCCGCGATGCAATCGCCGCAGGCGCGACCGCAGCAGGCGCCGCCGCCGAGCAAGCCGGGCGGAGCGCAGCAATCGCAACGCCCGCCGCAGAATCAGGGTCCCCAAGGAACGCCCGCCCGTCAGCCGTCGGGTGCACCGCCCGCGCATACGGGCGCGATGCCCGCGCGGACCAGCGCGCCGCTCAACACGACGGCACCGTTGAACCAGCCTGCGCCGGCGCCGTTCAATCAGACCGCTCCGCTGCAGCAGTCGCCGGTGGCGCGCGCGCCGGGCGCAGCGACGCCGTTCGGCTCGGCACCTCCCGCCGCGTTCGGTTCGGTCCCGCCCGCCTTCGGTCAGGCCGCTCCTCCGCAGCAACAGGCGTTCGGCTCCGCGCCGCCTCCGCCGCAGCAGCATCAGCAGCATCAGCAGGCGCCGGCGCCGCAAACGCAGGCGTTCGGCTCGGTGCCGCCCGGCGCCTACGGTGGAGCGCCGCCGCAAGGCGCGTCGCAGCCTCCGATCTTCGGGGCGTACCAGTCGTCGCCGCCCGACGCTCCGCTCGACGTCAACGCGATGGGCCAGGACTTCAACCCGAGCACGCAGGTGATGCCCGGGACGATCCCTCACGCGGGGGGCATGCCGCAGAACCTCGGTTTTTCAGCGCCCGTTCTCGTCGACGTCACGCCGCGCGGGCTCGTCGTCGAGACGGCCGGCGGCTACACGGACACGATCATCCCGCGTAACTCGAAGATCCCGTGCGAGCGCACGCGTCGCTTCGCCACGGGTCGCGACATGCAGACGGTCGTGCGCGTTCGCGTCGGTCAAGGCGAGAGCCCGCAGTTCCCGCAGAACACGTTCCTCGGCGAGGTGGAGCTCTCCGGTCTCCGCCCTGCGCCGCGCGGCGAGGTCACGGTCGCCGTCACGTTCGAGGTCGACGCGGACGGCACGCTCCGCATCCGCGCTCGCGACGTGCAGACTGGTCAGGAAGCGCGCGCCACGCTGCAGCTCATCGGCGTCGCCGACGAATCGTCGGTCGTCATGATGATCAACCGCTTCGCGCAGCAGCCGGTCGTCGGCACCGAGACGCCGCGTGGTCCGACGCACTGAACGCGGCGATGGACGGCGATTCGATCAGGCAGTGGCTCTCCGTCCTCGATTCGGTCTCGTACTACGATCTCTTCCGCGTCCCGCGTGACGCCACGCACGACGCGTTGCGCGATGCGTTCCACGCGTTCGCCGAGGACTTCCATCCCGACGTCCACCACTGGCGGCATCCCAACGAGCAGGCCGCCATCGGCTACATCTTCAAGCGCGGCACCGAGGCGTATCGCGTGCTCTCCGATCCGATGCTGCGGGTCCGTTACGACGAGGCGCTGGCGAACGGGATCCTGCGGCCCGAGCAGCTGATCGTCGAGATCGACGGACCGCGGTCGCAGTCGATGGCGCCCGGTGGTGGCGGCACTGGCGGCGGGGGCAATCGCCTCGTCGACAAGGTGCGGACCCCGGGCGCACGCCCATTCGTCCTGCGCGTCGAGGAGCTCGCCAAGAAGGGCGACCCGCAGCAGGCGAAGCTGCAGCTCGTGATGGCGATGCACATGGATCCCAAGAACCCCGCCCTCGAGGCCTACGGAAAAGAGCTGGACGAGGCGATCAAGGCGAAGGCCGCAGAAGCGAAGAAGACCTGGAAGAAGTGACGTACTGGCCTGTTACCGGTAGGGCCATGGTAGTTTGGGCGGCAACGTGACGACCATCACGCCTAGGGGAAAGAGCGGCAGCCAGCGACGGAGCGACGCTCTGTTCGTTCCGCTTCTCGTGCTCTCGACCGCACTGCTGGTCGCGACGATCTACTGGACGTTCATCAAGGCGCCGATCGAAGCGCAGATGGGCATCGTGCAGAAGATCTTCTACTTCCACGTCCCGAGCGCGTACGCGATGTACATCGGTGCGACCGCCTGCTTCATCGGCTCGGTGATGTACTTGCTGAAGCCGACCGATGCGCGCGACGCGCTCGCGCGAGCCGGTGCGGAGGTGGCGATCATCTTCGGCGCGATCGTGTTGATCACCGGGCCGCTCTGGGCGGCGAAGGCGTGGGGTTACTTCTGGACGTGGGACCCGCGGCTCACCACCGCGATGCTCAGCTGGCTCGTGTACGTCGCATACAGCGTGCTGCGCGGCTTCTCCGGTGACGGTCCCGGCGAGCGGAAGTTCGCCGCGGCGCTCGGCATCCTGGGCGCTGCGAACCTGCCGATCATCCACTACAGCGTGCAGAAATGGGGCGGTCAGCACCCCATGGTGGTGACCGGCAAGGGCGGCGGGCTCCAGCATGTCGACATGAAGATCGCGTTCTGGCTCGGGATGATCTCGTTCACGTTCTTCGCGGCGACGTTGCTCTGGGCGCGCGTACGGCTCGAGATGGTGCGCAGTCGTCTCGACCGCGCCGAAGAAGATGCCATCGACCTCGGTCTCGATGATCGGACGGAGACATGATGCTCGGACTCCAGCAGGCTCCCACGACAGCTCCCCTCGCTCCCCCGCCCCCGGCGACCCCCGCCGACCGCGCTACGGAGTTCACCGCAGTCGAGAGCGGTGAGCACTACAACGGGTCGACGCTGATGGTCGTCGCTTACGCTGCGATCTGGGTGCTCCTCATGGCCTGGATCTATTTGCTCTGGCGCAAGCAGGCGATGCTCGCGGAGCGGCTCGACGGCCTCGAGAAGTCGATCGATCGCGCCGCTGCGGCGGTCGAGAAGAAGGCGTCGAAGGCAGAGGCGTAGCGATGGGGCTCCCGACGTCCGAGCACATCATCTTCATTCCCGCCGTTTTGCTGGTGGGGATCGTGATTGGGTGGGTGCTTGGTGGGAGGGCGGCGCGGGAGAAGATCGCGGAGAAGGCGAAGCGCGCGCGGGAGTGAGCCGGGGGGCCGAGCGCGGGCGCGAGCGAGAGCGAGAGCGGGAGCGCGGGCGGGAGCGGGAGCGCGGGCGTGGGGTGGCGCGTTGAATTTAATGGCGTACAGTTGTACTGTTTTAACGGTACAGGTGTACGGGTTTCATGAGCGTCGTTTCGAATGAGGGGACTGGGCTGCGGAGTCACACGCCGAAGGGGGCGCGGGCGCGGGACAAGATTGTGCGCGTTGCCGAGCGGTTGTTTGCGGCAACCGGATTTCACGGGACGAGCATGCGTGACGTTGCCGAGGCGGCGGGGCTGCCGCTGGCGTCGGTCGTCTATCACTTTGCAAAGAAGGAGCAGCTCTACGCCGCCGTGCTCGCCGCCATCGGCGAGCACCTCGTCTCCGAGATGACGCGCGCGCTCGAGGACGAGGACCAGCCCTGGGCGACCCGCCTCGACACCATCGTCCGCAGCCTCGTCGCGTGGACGGCGACTCATCCCGGACGCGTGAAGCTCCTCCTCCGCGAGCTCCTCGACAATCCGGCCCGCGTCGCGCGTGCATCCAAGCTGCCGCTCGCGCCCGTGCTCCTGCGGCTCTCGGAGTTCGTCACCGCCGGCGTGCGCGTGGGAGCTTTTCGCCGCGTCGTTCCCGAGACCAGCGTCCTGCACCTCGTCGGTGCCGTGAGCTACTTCGTCGCGGCAAAGCCCACCGTGCGGCGCATCGTGGGACCGGCGCGCGATAGGCAGATGTCGTCGTCGTACGAGCGCGAGGCCATCGGCTTCGCGCGCCGCATGTTCCTCGCTCTCGAGCCCGAGGTTTACGTCCATGGAAGCGAAGACTCAGATTTCCCTGGTGAAGCGCGCTCTCGCACACGTCGAAGCGCGAACGACCGACGCGGACACGGAGCGCGGCCCGACGACGCT
>JAXDMI010000828.1:0-5200 GCA_034666145.1 Myxococcales bacterium
CACGTCGGCGATGTTCCGGCGGTTGTACGCCGAGTCGTCCACCACGAGCAGTCGGATCGGGGGCTTGCTCACGGTTCGGACACGCCAGAATGAGCCATCGGCTTGCGGTACACGAGGTCTTCTTTCAAGTGTAACAGCTCGAACGCGGTCGAGACATTCAACAGTGACTCGGCATGACCGAGCAAGAGCACACCGCCGTTCACGAGCCGCTCGTGGAACATCTCGATGACGCGCTTCCTGCTCGGGCCGTCGAAATAGATGAGAACGTTGCGACAAAAGATGACGTCGCAACGTCCCACGAGGTGCGTGCGCTCCTCGTCGAGCAGGTTCATCTGTCCGAAATGGCACAAGGCGCGGACCGCGGGTGACACGCCGAGCGACTCGGCGACGCCATCCGGCTTGGCGCTGGGCTGGAACCACGCGCGCTTGGCCTCGTCGTTCGTGGTGCGGAACGAGGTAGGTCCGTAGACGCCGCGACGCGCTGCAGCGATGCACTTCTTCGAGAGGTCGGAGCCGTAGACGCGGACCTCCCATCCGTCGAAGAGCCCGCTCTCGAGCACGAGCATGGCGATCGTGTACGCCTCTTCGCCGGTCGAGCAGCCTGCGCTCCACACTTGGAGACGACGTCGCTGCTTGTTGCGCTCGGCGAGCATCGGGAGCAGCTCGTTCTTGAACGCGCGGAGCTGGTAGTCCTCGCGAAAGAAATACGTCTCGTGCGTGGTGAGGAGCTCGGAGGCCTCTTCCCACTCCTCGTGCGCGAGCGGGCTGTACTTGAGCAGCTGGTAGTAGTCGCCATAGGAGGCGAGGCCGCGCACCGTGAGCCGCTCGCGCAGTCGGCGCTCCAGCGAGAGGCGTGAGTCGGGGCCGAACCAGATCCCGAGACGCTCGCTCACGAGATCGCGAATGAGGCGGTACTCGTCCGCGCGGAGGACCGCCTCGCCGACGCCGGCGCCGAAGAGCCGTCGCGTCAAGTCGGCGCCTCGCCTTCGGGACGCGCGGAGAGCGCCGCCATGATCGCGTTGCGCACCTCTGCGCTTCGTTCGCGATCGAGGCGCGCGCGCAGCATGCTCTCGGCCTCGGCGCCGCCTTCGTGTCCGAGGAGCTCGGCGGCATATCTGCGTACCGCCTCGGCCTCGTGCTCGATGGCGCGAGCGAGCGATGCGAGCGCGCGCTCGTCACCGGTGTTCGCGAGCTGCGCGAGCGCGAGCTTCACCACTTCGTGATCGGGATGATCGGCGGCGCCCATGAGCGCTTCGATGCGCGCCTCGACGTCGATGCCGCCGACCACCTCGACGGCAGCGGCGGCGACGGCCGCCTCCTTCGAACGAAGCAGCGGACGCGCCGCGGCGAACGCGCGCGTCGGATCGGCGTCCTTGAGTGCGCGCAGCACCGATGCGAGGCGAATGGGATCGCGCGTCGATGCCGCCAGCGCCGCGAGCTGTTCGGCGCGCCCGAGACGACCGAGCGCGCGAATGGCGGCGTGCGCGACCACTGGCTCTTCGTCGGCGAGCGAGAGCGTGACCGCGACTGCCGCATCCTCGCCACCGATCGAAGCGAGCGCTTCGATGGCGCCGCGTCGCACCGCCGCTTCGCGATGCGTGAGCGCGCTGGCGAGGAACTCGGCGTCCTCGGGCTTCGTCGCTCGAGCGCGCGCGAGCGCATCGAGCACGATGGTGGCCGTGAGCGCTGCGTCGCTGCGCGGATCGACGCCCGTGGCCGCGGCGCGTGCCGCATCGAGATGACGCGCGGCGATGGCGAGCAGCGCACCGTGCGCCGCGCCCGCCACCTTGGGATCGGGGCTCGCGACATGACGCGCCACCGCCGCGAGATCGCTCGCGCCGCCGACGATGGCGAGGCTCTTCAGCGCCGGCGCGACTACGTCCGATGACGGATCGGAGAGCGCACCGCGCACGGCGGCGAGCCCCTCGGCTTCGCGCGGTCCCGTCGCGCCCGCGGTGCCGAGCGCGAGCTGCGGCAGCATCGAGATGGTGGCGCCGCGCAGTGACGGCGCGCCCGTTCGTCCCGCGACGAGGAGCGGCTCGACCGCCTCCTGCCCGTAGAGGCGCAGCGCGGCCTCCGCGCGATCGGCAGTGGCATCGTCGGCGAGCGCATCGGCGATGAGGGCGACGTCATCGGGATCGCGCACGAGCCCGAGCGCGAGGATGGCGGCGCCGCGTGCGCTCGAGTCGACGTCCCTGCCCTTTGCGAGCTCGCGCAATCGCGCGCGCGCTGAGGGCGATGCGCGCAGCGTCTTCGCCGCGACGTCGAGGAGATCGTCGTCGCCCCACGCCGCTTCGATGCTCCGTCCGAGCGCGATGGTGGCCTCGAGCGAGAGCGTCGGGCTGGGATCGGCACATGCCTCCGCGAGCGCACGCACGGCACGTGGTGTGGTGCTGCCGCCCGCGGCGGCGATGGCCGGCCTTCGAAGCAGGGGATCGCCGAAGAGCGGCTCGAGCGCGCTCCACGGCACGCCCTCGTCGAGATTGCGCAGCGCTTCGAGCGCCGCGAGCCGTGACGGCGTCTCGCCCGTCGCGAGGAGCGAGGTCAGCGCGTTGGTCGCGAGATCACGTGCCTCGTCGCCGGCGAGATGCGCGCGTCCGAGGCCTTCGGCGGCGGCGACCACGACGTTGGCGTCGGGATCGGCGAGGCACTTCGCGAGCGCGCGCATGCCGGACAGCGTCGGTGCTCCGGCGAGCATCTCCACGGCGAGCTTGCGGCCGTCGGCATCGAGACGAGAGAGCGCATCGATCGCGCCCGGCACGGCATCCGGACCGATCGACACGAGCGCCTCTACGGCGGCATTGCGAAGCCCGATGTCGTCACGCTCCCCGAGCGCGCGCGCCACGGCGAACACGACGGCCGTGCGCGGCTCGACGCGCGCGGCGATGGTCGCGGCCTCCTTGCGCACGCGCCAGTCGACGTCGGCGAGCGCCACGAGGAGCAAGTCACACGACTCGGGCGCGGGCAGCCCAGGGATCTCCTTCGTCGCGACGCGACGGACCTCGGGCTCCGGATCCGCGAGGCGAGCGCGGACGCTCGTGACGCGATCGTTCATGACACTCCGAACGGCGACGACGACGACGGCATCTCGCGCGCAACGGCCTCCGCGAGCGCGCTGAAGGCGCGGACGTCGAGCACGAACACGAGACCGCCACCGTAGGTCGCCACGCCTTCGATGCCACGCACGTCGTCACCGGCACCGAGCGTGGGCGCCGGGCGGATGGCCTCGCCGCCCGTTCCGAAGACCTCGGTCACCGAATCGACGACCAGCGCGACGTAGCGACCGACGGGCGCGGGCGGCGTCGGCTCGTGCGGATTGCTCTTCGGCTTCGGCGCGACGTCGATGACGATCCACTTGTTTTTACGGCTCGACCCGCTCGGCGCGAGCGCGAAGCGTACGCGGAGGTCGACGACCGGCACCACGTCGCCGCGGAACGACGCGACGCCCTTCACCGCGATGGGCGCGCGCGGCAGCTCGACGACGTCGAGCGGATTGACGATCTCCCGGACCGCCTCGATGCGCACGGCATAGGCCACGTCGCCGACGAGGAAGCCGACGAGGTTCTTCGTGGGATCGTGGCGTTGCCTAGGCATGGGTGAGACGCATGGTGGTTCCGAGAAGAGTCACTCGAGAGCGTCAGTCTAGAAAGAGAGGAGCGAGATCGAGCAAGAGCAGCACGGCGCCGCCCGGTGGTCGTCCGAGGCCGACCACGTGCGGAGGCTGCTCGGTGCCGAGGACGTGCGGCGGCTCGACCTCGCTCTCGGCGAGGCGATAGACCTGCAGCACCTCGTCGACGAGCAGGCCGATGAGCTCGCCGGCGGCATCGACGAGGAGGATGCGGCTCTTCTTGTCCATCGTGAACGAGCGCGTGAGACGGAAGCGCCGCTTCAGATCGACGACGGTGACGAGACGACCGCGCACGCTCATCACGCCGACCACTTCGGGATCCGCGCGCGGGACCTCGGTGATCGGCAGCGGCTTCAGGATCTCGACGATGTTGCCGATCTGGATGGCATACGCCTCGGTGCCGAGCATGAACGCGAGGTACTCGGCGCGCTTTCCGAGCTCGTCGGCGCGCTGCAGCGCGGAGCGTCCTTCACCACGACGCGAGACGAGCGCCTTCACGAGAGGCCTCCGTCGACGGCTTTGGGTGAGCGCGGACCTTCGAGCTGACCGGCGATGCGTCCTTCGGGCGAGCTCGCGAGCACCTCGTTGATGAGCGCCGCGGCGTCGAGCACGAGACCCACGCGCTGATCGCCGAGCTCGGTGGCGCCGGCAAGACCGCGCGCCTTCTTCAGCGATTTTCCGAGCGCCTTGATCACGATGTCCTGCTGTCCCACGAGCTTGTCGACGATGAAGCCGACGCGTCGATCGGCGACCGTGGCGACGATGCAGTAGCTCTTGGCCTTGCGACCGGGGCGCACCTCGGGCGGCTTTGGCGTGGGCGCCGACTCGTTGATCCAGACGCCCGGCCGCCAGCCCTCGAGCTGGAACAGCTTGGCCAGACGGACGATGGGGAGCGTCGCTCCGCGCTGCGTCATCACCTCGCGACCCTCGAAGGTCTTGATCATCGAGTCGTCGAAGACGATGGCCTCCTCGACGCTCGCGAGCGGCATGCAGAAGGTGCGGCCGGCCACCTCGAGCATCAGCACGCTGATGATGGCGAGCGTGATGGGCAGCGTGATCGTCATCTTCGTGCCGATGCCGACCTCGCTCGAGATGTCGACGACGCCACCGAGCTTCGAGATGTTCGTCTTGACGATGTCCATGCCGACGCCGCGCCCGGAGAGCGCGGTCACGTCGTCACGCGTGGTGAAGCCCGGCTGGAAGACCAGCGAGAGGACCTCCTTCGAGCTCATCTCGCGCGCCTCGGACTCGCTGACGAGCCCGCGCCTGAGCGCGGCGGCGACGATCACGGCGGGGTCCATGCCCTTGCCGTCGTCCTCGATCTCCAGAACGACGTGATTTCCCTTCTGGAATGCATTGAGCGCGATGGTGCCGACCGGCGGCTTGCCCACGCGCATGCGCTCGTCCTTCGCCTCGATGCCGTGATCGATGGCGTTCCGGATCATGTGCATGAGCGGATCGGAGAGCTCCTCGACGATCAGCTTGTCGATCTCGGTCTCGGCGCCGGTGATGACGAGGTTCACCTGCTTGTCGTGCTCGCGCGAGATCTGCCGGACGATGCGCGCGAGCTTG
>JAXDMI010000829.1:0-9261 GCA_034666145.1 Myxococcales bacterium
TCGCCCGCGACGTACTCCATCACGAGACAGAGGTCGTCGTCGGTGCTCACCACCTCGATGGTCTGCACGATGTTGCGGTGCTTCACGCTGCCGGCGAGCGCCAGCTCGTCGAGGAACATCGTGATCAGCTCGGGGCTCGAGCCGTGCACGTTCATCTTCTTGATGGCGAGCGGCTGCTTCGAGCCGATGGCGTGACCGATGTAGATGGTCGCCATGCCCCCTTTGGCGAGCTCGCCGCAGAGCACGTAATTGCCGATGGTGGTGGGACCGTCACGCACGCGCCAGAGCCTCTTACTTGATGATCACACGATCGGTCGCGTACTTGAACGACATCGAGTACGCCGCAGCATTCAGACAAGCCTGGAGCGCTACCGTGGTGCCGGACTTGTCCTTGCAGCCGTTCACGCGCTTGGTCGCAGGGTCCGCAGAGAGCTGGTAGGGGCCGCCGGCACCGACCACCGGCGCCGCCGGGTCGACTTGATCGGGCTGCGTCTTGTTGATGGCCGGCAGCGTGATGAGGACCTTCACCGAGCAGCCGCCGACGATGATGTCGATGAGGCGATTCGCGGCCGAATACTTCTCGAGGCACGCGTTCGCGCCGCCCGGCAGGAGCGACGTCGGCGGTGCCGTGGTGTCGAGCGACGACGCGGCGATGTTGCCGCACATCTGTCCGGTCGGCGCCGTCGACGTACCGCCGCCCGTTCCGTAGCTCTGCAGGGTCGGCAGCAGATGCTCGGCCGCGATGTGTCCCGGAGGCGCCGCCGCAGCCGCCGCGGTCGGCGTGGTGACCCCGCCGATCGGCATCGACAGCTTCGCCCCCGACACCGCGAGGCTCGCGAGCGACCCGCCGACCGACGTGATCAGGTTGAGATGACCCGTCGCGTTCAGCGTCCCTCCTGCGTACGTGCCCGTCAGCGTCGCGCGCGCGGTTCGCGTGGCGTCGATCGACGACAGCGTCGGTCCGTACCACCAGTCGAGATCGCTGGTGCCGACATACGGCGCCGCGTTGCTGGGCGGCGTGCCGGAGAGATTGCCCACCGTGACGGCGCCCGTCGAGCCGGCGAGATCGCCGCTCATCGTGAAGAGCGCGGAGACCGAGCCGTCCTTGATGCCGTCGTCGATGTTCTTCTGGAACGACGACCTCGCTGCGTTGGCGATGGCGCTGCCGAGCGCATTCACCGTGCAGTACGCATCGGTGCCGAACTGCATCTTCATGCCGATGACACGCTGGCTCTGCTCGAACTTGCAGGTGCTGTCGCACGCATCGAGCTTCGTCACGTTGCCGTCGTCGCACTGCTCGTTCAGCGCGGGATCGCGGAAGCCGTCGCCGCATACGGAGGGCTTGCAGACGGCCGCTAGGCAGATGCTGCCGACGCCGCACGTGACGCCGTCGGCCTTCGAGCCGCCGTTCACGCACTTCTGACCGGCCTTGCCGCCCACCATCACGGCGGTGCACGTCGGGGCGGCGTGACATGCGTTCATGTCGATGCACGAGCCTTTGGTACCGACGCCGCTGCAGGAGAATTTGCAGATCGTCTCGCAGCCGGTGCCGGGGCCGTTGCCCGCGCCGAGATCGCACTCTTCGCCGCCTTCGAGGACGCCGTTACCGCACGTCGCGCCCGGGGCGATGCACGCGCCGGTCTTGCACACGAGACCGGCGGCGCAGGCTTGGCCGTCCTTCGTCGCATCGGGCGCGGTCGCGCAGCGATGATCCGTGGTGCACGTCGCGACGTTGCACGGCGTGGGCGCGCAGTCGGTGGCGGGCGTCACGCACGAGAGCTTGCACGTGGGCTCGCAGCCCGTTCCGGGCCCGTTCGCATCGCCGTTGTCACACGCCTCCGGCGACGTGACGACGGCATCGCCGCACAGTGCGTCGACGCAATCGGCGCCCTTGCAGTACTTCGAGGGACCGCAGCTCGCGCCTGTCGGCTTGGCGCCGCCGATCGTGCAGGTATGCGTGGCGTCGTCGCACGAACCGCTCGTCGCGCACGAGTCCGTCGTCTGGCAGTTGCGCGCCGCGTCCGTCGAGATGCAGGTGAACCTGCACGTCGTGGTCTCGCATCCGGAGCCCGGGCCGTTGAGCGGGCCGCGATCGCATTCTTCCGGCGCAGTGACGATGCCGTCGCCGCACGACGGATCGGAGCAGACGCCGCGCACGCAGAGCTTCGCACTGCCCGCGCACGGTGCGCCGTCGGCGAGCCCGAAGCACTCGGAGGTCCCGTCTGCGAGGACTCCGCCGTCCGGCGGGGGTGGCGCTCCGGGATCGCTCGGTGCACCGCAGCCGACGTGCGCTACGGCAACGACGAGCGCCACGAGTGACACGACGGACACGACGGTCCGCGACGTCAGCGCGCCATTTTTCACGTTCGGAACCTGAGCCCCCACCATCACGACGATATCAGTCGTGGGGAAAGAGCGAGGTCAGAGACCGATGCCGGCGTCGGACAAGTTGCAGGCCACCGCGCACTTCTGCTGTGCGCAACCCACCAGTCCCACGAGGTACGTGGCGATGACGGGATCGGTCGCGCTGAGGATTCCCGCGTCTTGTGCGCACGGGAGGCTGCAGTTGATCTTGTCGTCCAAGGTGCGGAGATCGAGGCATGCCTCCCGCACGATGCACGCGTAAACCGGGTTGCACCGCGGGTCCTGTTGGCACTGCTCGATGATCCCTGCGCAGCTCTCCGGCGCTTCGAGGCACTTCAAGCACGAATCGGACGCGCTCACGCGCGCGTCGCGCTCCACGACGATGGGCGTGATCTCGAGGCACGCCGACAGCAGTCGGAACCCGCCGAGCAGCGCCGTGAAGGTCAGGAGGAGGAAGAGCGCGCGACGCATGGCTCAGGGAAGGAAATCGTACTGGAGGCCGATGGAGGTTCGGAAGCGATCGAGCGGGAGCAGCTGCGGTGAGCGATCGGTGGCGCCGGTGCTGGGCTCGTAGACCTGCTGCGCGCCGACGACGTACGGGCCACGCTCGGCGATCGCATAGGTCGCGGTGAGACGGTACGTCAGGCCGCGCAAGAACGGCAGCGGCCCTGAGATGGTGCCGCGCGTCTCGAGCTGCGCAGGTGCGTAGTTGCCGGTGGGCCAACCGCCGTCGTACGCGCGATCGATGGGGCGCCGGCCGACGTAGTGCGTGGCGATGGCGAGCGTCGGCCAGTCGCCCGGGATGTCGTAAGCGACGCGCGCGTTGCCGAAGAGCTGCGGAGCGACGGCGAGCGGAACGCTCGTGACGCCGAGCTCGTCACGACGCGCGATGGCGGCGGTGGCGTTGAGACCGTAGTGGACCTGCTGGTCGCGCCCGGCAGTCCCCTCGAAGGTGCCGTTCATGCCGTAGTTCGCGATCTGCGAGACGTTGCGGAACTGGCTCACGCCGAAGGTCGCGAGGCTGATCTCACCACGGCTCACCGCGGCCTTCTGCTCGTCGACGCTGAGGACGTGGTTCTCGACGATGTCCTCCCACCACGAGCGGAAGACGCCGAAGAGGATGCGCTGCGCACCGAGCTTCTGCTCGAACGAGCCCTCGACGGAGCGAACGCGCTCGGGGAGCAGCGTGCCGGCCACCGGGAGCTGCACGGTGCTGTGGTAGTCGGTCTCCGCGTACGACGGCGAGCGGAAGGCCTCCGCGTAGCTGCCCTTCAACGTCCCGCCGCGCCAGGTGGTGACGGCGGCGGCGAAGCGTGGCGAGACGACGCCGTCGAAGCGCGTCTCCTTGTCGAGGCGCGCGCCGAGGTTGAAGCTGAGCCAGCGCGTGGGGAGGATCGTCTGCTGGAGATACGCGCCGATGAGCGTGTCGTTGCGATCGATGAGGCCCTGGCTCGATTGCAGCGGGGCGCCGGTGTCGAAGTTGATGAAGTCGATCTTCGATTTGATCTCGCGGAGGCGACCGTCGATGCCGATGGTCGTGACGAGACGCTCGGTCTGGAGCCAGTCGAGGTCGGTGCGGAGCTCGAGGCCCGCCCAGCGCGAACGGCCGCGGCCGCCCAGCGTGCAGGTGTTCGCGCTGCTGTCACCGGCACCGAGGCACGCGGCCTTCGACGACGCGTTGATGTCGGAGAACCAGTCCCACGCGTCGACGTAGGCGCGCGACGTCAGCTTCGCGATGGGCGCGAGCTGGGCGCGGTGCGTGAGGTCGATGCCGATGCGGCGATCGCGCTCGTGGGAATCGGGATCGTCGAAGTCCTGGAAGACCTTCGTGTAGCGAGAGCGATACGGCGCATCGTGATCGAAGGAGCTGAGCTGCACGTTGAGCTCGAAGTCGCCGAGGACCAGGCGCGTGAAGCCCGAGGGCAGACGCGTGTAGTATCCATTCTTCGCGACGCCGCCCCAGTAGCCGTTCTCCGGGCCGTTGCGCGAGTACCGATACGGGCGCGCGCTCGCGCCGTCGATGCCGCCGTAGCGGTAGTCATAGAAGAACGCGGGGCCGTCTTGCTTGTAGTACTCGACGCCCACCGTGAAGTCGGCGGGCGCCTTCGCGAGCGGCGTCTGGAACGACACGCCGGCGCCGACGAGGCCGCGCCACGACTTGCCGGGCTCGAATTCGGCGACGCCGTGCACGCCCGACCAGTCCTTCGCGTGCTTGGTGACGACGTTGATGACGCCGAGCATGGCGTTCGAGCCGTAGAGCACCGAGCCGGGACCGAGGATGACCTCGATGTGATCGATCATCTCGAGCGGGATCGACGCGCCGCGGCCGAACACGGCGCGCCCGAAGAGCGGCTCGTTCTGCGTGTGACCGTTCACGAGGAGCAGCATGTGATCGCCGTTGTCGTTCGGGATCAGGACGCCGCGCGCGCCGATGTCGACGACGTGCTGCGAGTCGGACGTGACCGCGCCGAGCGAGAGGAAGTCGATGGCCTCGGCGAGCGTGCGGATGCCGTAGCGACGGAGATCCTCGGCGGTGACCGTCGTGACCGTCGCCGGCGCGGTGGTCCCGACCTCGGACGTCTTGGACGCCGCGACGACGACGTTCTCGTTGAGGAGGCCTTCGAGCTCGCTCGTGTCGGTGTCGTCGGCGCGCGCCGAGGTCGACATTGCGAACGTCGTGAACGTCGCAAGGGCCCACGCGAAGAGGCGGCGGCGCACCCCGTCGGGTATCACGAGGCGCGTCATTCGAGCACCTTCGCGAGCTTGAGCAGCTCCGCCTTGAAGGAGACTTCCTGGCGCTTCGCCTGCCCGAGGTGAACGACGATCTTCGGCTTGCCCGAGACGAGGTCGAAGCCGAGCACGATGCCGCGCGCCACATCGGCGGCGTCGGCGGCGACGCTGAGCACGTTCACGCCGTCGAGCGCAGCGCGGATGCCGGCCACCTCGTCGCCGAGGCCGGGCGCGAGATACACGATCGCGATGCGCTTGGCGCGACACGCATCGGCCAGGGCCTTCGCGCCGCCGAACGGCGCCGTCGCCTCGTCGTGGGGGAGGCCGCCGATCTTGTCGACGCCGCCCAGCGCGCTCTCCATGTGCTTGGCGAAGGCGCTCGAGGCGTCGTCCTTCGCCTTGACGATGATGAGAACATGCACGCGATCGCCGGCGCGCGCAGCGAGGTTGCGGTCGTAGGACGCCACCTTCGCGACGAGCTCCGCCTGCAGCGCGATGGGCACCGCGACCTCGTCACCGAGCCCGACGCGCGGCGCGAGCAGGACACACAGCGCCACGCAGATCGCGAGCGGCCATGTCCGTATGGCTGAACGGCACCCCACAGTCACGCTGCGGCGGTCTACCATGCCCGGGTGGGGAGGCCGTGAACAACCCGCACCGACTTCCTCGCGGAGTCTCGATCGGGACGAAGCTGACCATCGCCACGCTGGCGGTCTTGCTCCTCGTATCGGTGCTCCTCTATCGCGAGCTGACGCGACGCGAGCGGCAGTCGCTGCTCGCGGCGAAGGAGACGGCGGCCATGATGGTCGCCGATCTCTTCGCGGCCTCGCTCTCGGCGCCGCTGGATTTCGCGGACAACGAGGCGGTCGAGACCGAGCTGCGCCACCTCGAGCAGAACGGCGAGGTCGAGTGCGCCGCTGTCTTCCTCGAGGGCGCGAAGATGCCCGTCGCCAAGATCGAGCGAGGCTGCGATGCAACCGCCCCCATCGACGCGTCGCAGGTGGGACGCGGCATCTTCCACGAGGACCGGGTGGAGGTGGCGCGTCTCGTGGTGGGGCGCGGCAACGTCGGCGTGGGGCGCGCGCGCATCGTGTTCTCTCTCGCGCGCGAGAATGCGGCCTTCGCGGAGAGCCGCCGCCAGATCTTCTGGCTCACGTTCCTCCTCGCGGCGGGCACGGCCGCCGTGCTCATCGTGATCTCGCGGACGCAGATCGTGAGCCCGCTGCGACGGCTCTCGGACGCAGCGCGGCGCGTGGGCGGCGGTGACCTCGCGACGCGTGTCGACGTGCGCTCGACCGACGAGCTCGGACAGCTCGCGACCGCGTTCAATCGCATGAGCGAGGAGATCGGCGATCGCGAACGGCGGCTCGCGGCCGCCACGCAGAACCTGCGCGACCTCTTCGATCACATGGGCCAGGCCATCATCGCGTTCGATCGCGAGGGCAAGGTGCGCGGAGCGGTCTCGCGGCAAGCCACGAAGCTCTTCGGCGGCGGGAACGGCGGTGACGGTGGTGACGGCGGTGACGGTCGTGAGGCGCTCGAAGGACGTCCGGTGCGCGAGCTCCTCTTCGGTGCGAAGGCGGAGGCCGAAGTGGAGGCGCAGGCGTTCGTCGAGTGGGAGGAGAGCGCGTTCGACGTCGGCCTCGACGCGTGGGCGGCGTTCGCGGAGCTCGCGCCGAGAGAGACGACGTTGAGCCGCAAAAATGGGCCTTCCGTGCCCCTCGAGCTCGAGTTCCGGCCCGTCGCGAAGGACGGCAAGGTCGATCGCATCATGGTGCTCGCCACCGACGTCAGCGAGAAGCGTCAGCTCGAACGCGCCGTCGTCACTGCCGAGGAGCAGCACGCGAAGCGCATGGCGGCCATGCGACGGCTCGTGGCGGGCGGCGCGCAGCTCTTCGTTCGTTACATCGCGGCGGCGCGCGAGCGCGTCATGCGCTTCTTCGAACGGCTCGACGAAGATGCGCTCTCGCTGACCCCGCTCGACCTCGCGACGGTCGAGGAGATCTTCCGGCACGTCCACACGATGAAGGGCGAAGCGCGCGCGTTCGATCTCCCCGAGCTCGAGGCTGCGTTCGAAGTGCTCGAGGACACGCTCGCCGCGCTACGGAAGAACGGCGAGGCGCTCACGCAACGCGACGTCGCCGACGATGCGGCGTCGGCGATCCGCGCCGGGCTCTTCCGCGCGGAGGCCGTGGTCGATCGCACACGGCAGGACTTCGTCGCGGCGTCGCCCATCGGCAGCGCCGCGCTGGAGCAAGCGTCGGTGCAGCGCTCCGATCTCGAGGCGGTGCTCGCCCTCGCCGGCGACCACGACGACGAGCTGACCCACGCCATCAAGCGGCTCGCCGCGCGACCGTTCGGCGAAGCGCTCGCCACCATCGCCGAGCGCGCGCCGGATTGGGCGGCCCGTGACGGCAAGCGCGTCGAGCTGGTGGTCGAGGGACGCGAGGTCCGCATCCCACCGGCGCTGTCCGACGTGCTCGGCGGCGTGATGACCCATCTCGTGCGCAATGCCGTCGCGCACGGCATCGAGACCGAAGCGGAGCGCGTCGCCGCCGGGAAGCCGAGCGTGGGAAGCATCTGGGCCTCGGCGCAGGAAGGCGAGCACGGTCCGATGATCGTGGTGGAGGACGACGGGGCCGGCATCGATCTCGATCGCATCGTCGAACGGGCCCGCGCGCTCGGGCTCGTCGGCGCGACGGAGAGCGACGCGGCACCCGCGAACGCCGCGGAGGTCGTGTTCCTGCCGGGGCTCTCGACGCGCGACGCGAACGACGGCCTCGCGGGCCGCGGCATCGGGCTCGATGCGGTGCGCGCCTACGTCCGCGAGGCGGGATACACGGTGCATTTCGTGACCGAGAAGGGCAGCGGCACGAAGTTCGTGATCGAGCCAATCCCCCCGCCGCCGCTCGGGTCTTACGTGCCGCCTCCCGTCGCGGGCGTGTAGCGGCGTGTAGCGATGACGGAACCGCGGCGCGGCGGACATTAATTCGGGATCAGCCGCCTTGCCGCCTGTCCCGCGCGGTGGAAATGTTTTCTCCGTACTCCGAGGGCCTCGACATGACCTCACGCTTCGCTCGTCTTGCTCGGATCGCCACGATCGCACTTCCTGTCGCCGCCTTCGGCTGCGGAACGATCGTGCCCACCGAGCCGGGCCCCGCCGTGCCGACCGTCGAGTACGTGACCCATCAAGAGGTCCTGACGCCGCTTCCGCTGCGCGTGCGGATGCCGTCCGCTTCCGGCACCGAGCACGTCGTGGTCCTGGTGCGCACGTGGGGCTCGCGCGGCTGGCACCCGATGGAGCTCGCGCGCAACGGTCAGACGTGGGCCGGCGAGGTGTCGTGCCGTGAAGTGAGCACCGTCACCGGTGACACCAAGTATTTCTTCGTCGCGCTCGACGGCGACGGCAACCCCGTCGGCGGCAGCGGCTCGCCCGAGTGGCCGCACGTCGCGACCATCGTCGGCAAGCTCCCCGACGGCGCGCAGGCGCTTCCCGGCGGCGTGATCCCGATGCGCTGTCACGATCCCGCCGACTGCCCGCCCGACTTCCCGGGTTGTCCCGCCTACGCGATGCGCCGCAAGTCGTGTCGCTCCGACGCCGACTGCTCGGAGAGCCAGCGCTGCAACTGGGACGCGTACTGCGAGAGCGCGCGCGAGCTCAACGGCACCTCGAGCATGCCCGACGGCGAGGTCGAGGAAGACGAGCTCGAGGCCGCGGTCCGCAACGTTCGCCTGCGCTATCGGAAGACGGCGTCGTCGCACTGACTCACGCGCAGCGTGCGCCGGATCACGGCGGCAGGAACAGCATGCTGGAGCACGTCCAGTGCGTGAGCGTCGGGTCGTAGACGCACTTCGCGGGATTGGCGCCCTTGCAGTCGGTGTCGTCCGAGCACTCGTCGCTCGCCGTGTGGCACCACCACCCCGTCGTGCCGAAGTTGGTCTTGTCGGGATCGGCGGACGGCGAGCAGTAGCCCCCCGCGCCGCAATCCGCGTCGACCTTGCAGTTGCCGGCCTGGCAGCGATTGGCGTCGTTCGGGAGCTCACGGCACGTGCAGACCTGACCGCCGCACTCCGCGTCGGTGAAGCACGTGTCGTAGGAGCAGTAGTTGTTGCGGGCAGCGACCTTCGTCTTCAGGCATCGACCGTTCGTGCCTGTCGTGCAGTCGG
>JAXDMI010000830.1:0-6847 GCA_034666145.1 Myxococcales bacterium
CGATCTCGACTCGATCACGCCCGACGGCGCGGAGATGATCCGCGTGCTCGTCGAGTCGAAGCAGAACGTCGTCATCGCCGGCGGTACGTCGAGCGGCAAGACCTCGTTGCTCAACGCCGTCTCCGAGCTCATCCCGGAGGACGAGCGCGTGGTCGTGATCGAGGATTCGAAGGAGCTCGCGCTCCTCCGCGATCACGTCGTCACGCTCGAAGGTCGTCCCGCCGACGCAAAGGGTCGAGGCGAGGTCACGATCCGCCATCTTTTCCGCATCACGCTGCGTATGCGACCCGATCGCATCGTCATCGGTGAGCTTCGCGGCGGTGAAGCGCTCGATCTCGTGCAGGCCATGACCAGCGGTCACGGAGGCTGTCTCACCACGCTCCACGCGACGTATCCGCGCGACGTGCTCACGCGCCTCGAGACCATGGCGATGATGGCCGACATCGAGATGCCCCTCGCGGCGATGCGCGCGCAGATCGCCTCCGCTGTCGACATCGTCATCCAGGCCGCGCGCTACCGCGACGGCACACGGAAGGTCACGCACATCTCCGAGATCCTCGGCTTCGACATGAGCAAGGGCACCTACCAGATCAATGACCTGTTCATCCGCAAGGTGAAGGGCGTCGACCCGAACGGCACGGTCCTCAGCAAGCTCGTCCCGACCGGCAACCTCCCCGATTGCATGGAGACGATCCGCGCCGCGGGCCTCGACGTCCCGGCCTCGGTGCACGAGGCCAACTGGCGCCGCGAGCAGCAGGCGGGGAAGTCCTGAAGATGAAGCACGCAGAGAAGATCGATTCGGACACGGTCACGCTCCCGCGCATCGCCGCAGCCGCTCCCTCGGGCGACTGGCGCGAAGGCGACGAGGAATCGGGGCTCCGCTACCGCGGCTCCTCGAGCGGCATCGTCGCGAAGGCGAACCCCGGCGCCGCGGCCTTCTCCCTCCTCGTGAAGGAAGGGCTGAACGCCGGCATGACGCTCGCCGTCGACGAAGGCTCGTGCGACGTGTTCGTGGGAACGAGCCCGGTGTGCGCGCTGAAGCTCGCGGATCCCCTGGTTTCCAGGCGTCACGTCGGCTTCGAGGTCCGCGGCGGTCAGCTCCGTCTTCGCGACGCGGGCTCCACCAACGGCACGTTCGTCAACGGCACGCGCACCGTCGAGGCGCTGCTCTCGGGCTGCGAGACGATCCGCATCGGCGCGACCGTCCTGTCGGTGGAGCGCTCCACGCGATCGGTCGAGGTCTCGAGCGAGACGTCGTTCGGCGACTTCGTCGGCTCGAGCCTCGCGGTTCGCCGTCTCTACCCGCTCTGCGCGAAGGTCGCTGCGTCGAGCGTGCCGCTCGTCATCGAAGGCGAGACCGGCACGGGCAAGGAGGCCCTCGCCGAGGCCATCCACCAGATGGGCAACCGGGCGAACAAGCCGTTCGCAGTGTTCGATTGCACGGCGGTGCCGCCGTCGCTCCTCGAGGGCGCGCTCTTCGGCCACGAACGCGGCGCATACACGGGCGCCGACAGCGCGCGCGCCGGCATCTTCGAGGAGGCCAACGGCGGAACGCTCCTCATCGACGAGATCGGCGACCTCGATCTCGGCCTCCAGTCGCGCCTCCTCCGCGCCATCCAGAAGAACGAGGTCCGTCGCATCGGCGGCAACAAGTGGATCCACGTCGACGTCCGCGTGATCGCAGCGACGCGTCGCGATCTCGACGCCGAGGTCGCGGCCGGTCGCTTCCGTGACGACCTCTTTTTCCGCCTCGCCGTCGCGCGTCTCCTCCTGCCACCGCTGCGCGAGCGGCCCGAGGACGTCGAGCTCCTCGCACGTCACTTCTGGTCGCTCCACACGGACGATCCCGCATTTCCCGAGGAGGTCCTCGGCCGCCTCCGCTCCTACGCGTGGCCGGGCAACGTCCGCGAGCTCTCGAACACGATGGCGCGCCTCGCGGCCTTCGGCGAGCTCGCCACGGCCGAGGGCGGCGAGCTCTTCATGCGCCGCACGTCCTCGTCGTCGGCTCCCGCCGCGGGCGACTACATCGACTCCGTCGTCACGCGCGGGCTCACGCTCACGGCCGCCCGCGATCTCGTGGTGGGCGAGTTCGAGCGCCGCTACGTCCAGTTCCTCGACTCGGCCCACGGCGACGAGCGCGCGCGTTCGAGCGCATCGGGCGTCAGCGATCGCTACCTGCGCACGCTGCGCGGTCGCGCGCGGAACGGCGGGTGAGAACGATCGCTTCACGATCGGTCCTCTCAGGTCCGCGAATGGAACCAATCGTTCCGCACCCCGCACCAAGAATCGCGGATTTAGGCAGAAACGACGACGGCACGGCGACTGCAGCTACTCGAAACACGATGGCGAAACGAAGACGCTCCAGAGCCCGCTCCCGCGGCATGACCGTCCAGTCGGTCCTCGCGGTCTGCGCGGTGATGGGCTGCTTCGTCTACCCGCTGTCGCTCGCGATGCGCTCCACCGGGGAACGCATCGCGCAAGAGAGCGAGCGAGGCCACGACGTCATGCTCGACCAACCTCGCTGATCTTCGCTCGCGCTCAGGTTTTTCACGGCTCGATATCACCAACACCAAAAAGGGAAGAGGCACATCCATGTTCACCAAGTTCCGCAACACCATGAAGAAGCTCATCGTCGACACGATCGGTGAGGACCTCGCCGAGGTCTCCTCGGGCCTCTCCAAGGGTGCGAAGACCGCCATCGTGCTCGGCGCGATCGCGGCGACGGCGGCCGGCACGAACGCGCTCTCCAACTCGTCGAACAGCGCGTCCGACACCGCAGCGCAGAAGGTCAACGCCCCGATCGGCGCGCAGGCCTCGCAGACGCCCGGCTCGCAGGCCGTCTACAAGTAGAGCCGCAACGAGCCCGGGCGCGCGCCATGCGTGCTCGGGCTTCTGGCTTTCGACTCTCGACTCTCGACTCTCGATCTCGATGTTTCGTTCGCGTGAAGCCCCGAAGAAGACCCGATAGGACAGCCATGAACCCCGTACGCATCCTCCGCCGTCTCGGCCAACTGCTTCCGCGCTTCATCAAGGATCGTCGCGGCAGCGCCGATCTCAACACGTACCTGCTGCTCACCGCGGCGGGATGCACGATGGTCGGCCTGACCGCGCCGCACCTGTTCAAGTCGTCGAAGACGGCTTCGGACACCTTCGAGAAGCAGGTCGAAATTCTTCAGCGTGGGGCCGGCGGCGGAGCGGGCGGAGCCGGTGCAGGCGCAGCGGGCGCAGGCGGCGGCGACTGGAACCTCGGAGGCCTGGGCGGCCTCGGTCAGATGGCCGGCTCGCTCGCAGGAGCCGGCAGCCAGCTCGCCAGCGGCGGCGGACAGCTCGCAGGGCCCGGCGGTGCGACGGTGACCTCAGGCGGTCCGACCGTGACCGCGGCCGGGGCGCCTGTCGTGGCGCCCGGCGCTCCGGCGGCGAAGGCCGCCAAGCCCTGACCATGCGGGTGTGCCTCGGGAACCATTCGCGCCGGAGCTCTCATCATGAACACCTCGCTCTGGATCTGTCTCGTCGTCGTCGTCGTCGCCGTCGCGAGTGACATCGCGACGCGACGGATCCCGAACCTCGTGACCCTCGGCGGCATCGTCGTCGGGCTCGCCGTCCACGGCGCCACGGGCTTCGTCGAGAGCGGCTTCACGGGAGGCTTCCGCGGCATCGGCGCGTCGCTCCTCGGCGCGTTCGCGTGCGGGATCGTCCCGTTTTTCGCCTGGAAAAAGGGCGAAATGGGCGGCGGCGACGTGAAGCTCTTCGCCGCCATCGGAGCGCTCGTCGGTCTCACGTTCGGCTTCGACGTCGAGGCGCGCGCGTTCGCCCTCTCGCTCCTCGTGCTGTTCCCGTATCGGCTCGTCCGGCATGGCGCGCTCGGCGTCGCGCTCCGCAACATGCGCATCGGCGTCACCAACTGGTTCCGCGCTCGAGATGCACGCGAGGCCTACGTGACCGGCCCGAAGCTCCCGCCCGTGATCCTCGCGCCCGCGATCGGCATCGCGTTCGCGCTCACGCTGCTCCAGCACGGAGTGCTCCGATGATGCGCGTGCTGCGCGTGATGCGTGCCGGTCGCCGTCTCTGGCTCGATGACCGCGGCGAGGTCACGACGAACACGCTCGGCTTCGCGCTCACGTTCTTCGTCACGTTCTTCGTGTTCCTCATGAACGTCCAGCTCGGCCAGCTCTTCCACCGCCGCGACGTCGTCGATCACGCGGCCGCCATCGCCGCCGACACCGCGAAGAAGTCGTACTGCATGAACGAAGAGAACAAGTCGGCGACGGAGGGAGAGGCGAACAAGGCCATCCGCGCCGTGCTCGACAGCGCCGGCGGCAGCGAGGCGTGCAAGCTCTCGATCGATCCGAGCGGCGGCAGCTCCGACCCCGGCGCCAAGGGCCTCCAGGTGAAGCTCCAGTGCTCGTTCGAGTGCAAGGTGCCGATCGCCGCGCAGTTCATGTGCAAGGGCGGCACCTCGAAGCTCGACGCGAAGATCGACACCGTGGCGATGGGCTGCGACGGGAAGGGGAGCTGAGATGTCTCGCTCGTCGCGCTCCTTCTTCCGCTCGAATCGCGGCGCGATGGCCCTCACGGTCTCGCAGATGTTCATCGGCGCGGTGTCTCTCGGCATCGCCATGTTCCGCGGCACCGAGGTGAACGCGGCCTTCCATCACGAGACCACGCTCAGCCACGCCGACTACGGCGCCTCGAAAATTGCGGCCGATCATGCACGTTCGGCGAACGTCGTCGTGAACGACAACGTCACGATGGGCGCGATCATGGGCCCGCGCTTCGGCGTCGAGGCCGACAACATGACGATGGACGCGAACGCCGCCATCGCGTGCCCGACGTGTCCGAACTCGCCGACGTGCAAGGTCTGCATCCAGTACAAGGCCAACAAGCCGCGCGCGATGGCGAAGCTCATTTGGGTCCGCGCGAAGCAGCAGGCTCTCTGGGGCACGCTCGGCAAGCTCTCCGGCGACGTCGACAAGCTCGCGTTCCAGCAGGCCTCGGGCCTCGTCACGGGCGACGTCTCGAAGGCCGACTCCAAGGTGAAGATGCGCTTCGAGGATCCCTCCTCGAGCGGCGAGATCTGGGGCGGCGGCAACTCCGACGTCGCATGCAACCTGGCGATGAAGGACACGCTGCCTTCGCCGGTCACCGGCCACGCATTTCCGGTCCTCATCTCGCCGAACCTCCTCGAAGGTCTACCGAAGGTGCTCGTCCAGGCGATGCCGCAGATGATCTGCAAGGCCACGAGCGGCGGAGGTGGCGGAGGCGGAGGCGGGGGCGGCGGTGGCGGCGGCAACGACGGACCGCAGCTCGGTCAGATCAAGCAGGTCGCCGACCAGACACGCAACGACTGCAAGGCGCTCGAAGACTCGATGCGCTGCGCCGTCGCCACGGCCGCGGGCAGACCCGGCTCGTGCAGCAACGACGCTGCACCGGAGGTCGCGGACCTCTCCACGCCCGCGTCGAAGGTCGCGCTCCCGAGCAAGGTGGAGGAGTTCGTGTCGTGCCAGACGGGCTCGATGAGCTCGCCGCTCCAGATGTCGGCCGCCGGCGGCTACGCGTACCGCAACCAGAGCGGCGCGGTCGTCTCGTGCACCTTCGATCGCGCGAAGTGCGAGGACAAGAAGCTCACCGAGAACTCCGAGAGCTTCATGCGCCAAGCGCTCGGGCTGCCGAAGGTGGTGAGCAACATCGCCTCCATGCTCGGCGGCAGCGAGACGCGCAAGCCCTCGCAGGGCACGTCGAACCCGAAGAACTTCTGCACGTGCGCGTTCAGCGAGAAGCCGGTCGACGAGACGATGATCGGCATCAGCGACGCCGTGCGCAAGATCGCGAGCTTCGGCGCAGCCGATCCGAGCGAGGCGCTCCGCAAGAAGCGCGAGTACCGTTCGTGCGGACGCTGGTATTTCCCCGCGCGAAACGGCGAGTTCGCATCGACGCCCGAGGACGAGCAGCCGTTCGTCGCCGCGTGGAAGTGGAACCAGACCACCAAGTGCGAAGGAGGTGGCCAGTGAAAGCTCGCTCGGGTGCGCTCGCTCGCTTCCGTTCTCGCTCCGGAAAGCGCGGCGTTTCGACCGTGGGCACCGTGCTCGAGTCCGCGATGGTCATGGGCTGGTTCGTCGTGCTGCTCCTCGGCGAAAAAGGCGTGAGCAACGCCGCGGACGCACGCCGTTCGGCGGAGAGCGCCGCCGAAGAATCGGCCACCAAATCCAGTGCGAACGAGTGTCAGCCGCAGAACGCGAGCGTGGGCAAAGCGCGCACGAGCCCGTCGGTGATCTCGAACGGACAGCCGCAGGCGCAATCGGCCGTCGCGATGGTCCAGGCGCTCGGCCTCGGACAGCAGCGCACGTTCCCGAACTACGTGAAGCCGCTCAAGAACGTGATGGTGCAGTCGACGTCGTCGGCCGACGAGGTCCCGGGCGACGTGAATCCCGCCGGCAAGTCGTTCGAGGGCTCGCGCGACCTCGGCTGCCTCGAGAAGCCGATCGACACCCCGAAGGGCAGCATGGACCAGTACCGCCAGAAGCTCTGGGAACAGAACTTGAAAGGATACTGAGAATGTCTCCCTTCCGCGCCAAGCTGCTCTCGGTTCTCCTCGTCGTCGCCGTCGCGATCCCCGCGGCGGCGCACGCCGCGAACGAGCGATCGGCGAACCTCAGCGCGCAGCGCGAGATGGACGCGCTCTCGAGCGCGATCGGTTCGATCGAGCTGGCCGCAGGCAGCGAGCGTCGCGTGACGCTCAACGGCGCACCGCTGTTCTTCGAGAAGACCACCCTGCACGGCACGCTCGACGAGGTCATGGAGCGCGTCTCGAAGGAGTGCGCGAGCGGAAATGAAGCCTCGGCGTTCGGTC
>JAXDMI010000831.1:0-3705 GCA_034666145.1 Myxococcales bacterium
CGATGCCGACGTGAACTTCGTCCGCGAGAAGAAGCAGACCAACGTCCGCAACCACGGCAAGGACGAGAACATCGCCCTCGCCGTTCCCCGCGTCCTCACCATCGAGACCGCGATGGAGTGGATCGACGCCGACGAGCTGGTCGAGGTCACGCCGGACGCGGTGCGCGTGCGCAAGCAGATCCTCCAGTGCAACAGGCGCTCGAAGCGCGCCGATGCCATCGAGGAAGCAGGCGGCGTGAAGCAGGGCTCGATGCCCCCGCCTCCCAACGACTGAACGATGCCGGTCCGATTGCCGGACCGCGGCGACCGTCGTGCTTCGCACGACGACGAGAAAGATCAGCGGCCGCCGAGCTGTGCGCGGAGGCCGTCGAGAGCTCCCTCGATGGTGCGCTCGAGCGCCGTCACGTCGACGCTGCCGGGCTCGTAGCGACCTTCGGCGGCCGTCTCGCGGAAATACGCGGCGCGCGCGCAGCCCCGCGCGAAGCCCTCGCACGCGAACTTCTGCGACGGGTCGACCTCGGCGGAGCGCACGTCTTTGTCGGCCTCGGCGATCGCCTTGGCGAGCGCTGCAGCGGGCTCCGCCGGTACGGCGGGCCGCTCCACGAGGCGCGCGACCAGCGCGGCACGACGCGGCTCGTCCCCCGCCTCGCGCGCGAGACGAGCGGCCAGCGCGATGGCGCCCGCAGCCTCCCACCACACGGCGCCTTCGCCGCCCGTGACCGCGTCGGCGATCTCGTCGGCGAGCCCGCGCGCGTCTCCCTTGCGACTGAGGGCGAGCAGGTACCACGCGACGTGCACGCCGCCGGCGAGGCTCTCGGCGCGCACGAGGCTCCACTTCTTGGCGGCGGCGATCTTGGCGCGCGCGACGAACTTGTTGCTCGCATCGATCAGCAGCTCGGCAGGCACCTGCGCGGGCGCGGCGGCGACCTTGGCTTTCTTCGTGGCCATCGCGTTCAGTCTACCTGCGCGCGGCGCGGCATGCTGGGTGCAAACCCTGATCGCGGAGCGGTTCAGCGCGCCGCGGAGCTGCTGACGCGCTTGAACAGCCACCAGCCGCCGGCGTGCTCCTCGAGCGTGAGGTCGTTCGGCGTGTACGGCTGCGAAGCGGTGGGACGCGTCCGGATGAGGACGAACTCCCAGTCTTCGAGGTGGTACGCGGGCCAGTCGATGAACTTGAGATCGCTCTCGCTGTAGCTCGAAGGCAAGCGGAGCGCGGGGTTCGCGTTCGTCGGGTAGAGCGCGGACCCCTGGTGAAACCACACGTCGCTCACGACCACCGGACGATCGGCGAGCGCCAGCTTGTCGTAGTGGATGAACGGGTGCGCCGTGAAGATGTCGCTGTTGGGATCGAGCGGCAGGTTGAGGAGCGTCGCCTGGGCGGGCACGCGCGCGAGCACCTCGTGGTAACCGCGCGCCTCGTACTGGAAGAAGTACGAGGCCACGAGCGCCACCGTGGCGAGCGCCGCCGCGGACGCGGGAACGCCGATGTCGGCGGCGAGCACCAGCGGTCGCGGCAGCGTGTCACGGCGCGCGCCGAGGAGCGCCAGCATGAGGATGAGCGGCAGGAGTCGCCCGTCGACGAAGCCGAACCAACCGACGGAGTGCGGAAGCACGAGGAAGAGCACGGTGAGCGCGCCCGCCGATGCGAAGAGCGCACGGCTATGGCGATCCGTCGGCGTCAGCGCGCGCGCGGAGGGCTGGAGAAGCGACCGCACCGTGTAGAACGTGCAGCCCACCGCGAACGCCCAGAGCGCCACCGCGACGAGGAAGTCGATCCCGCTTCGCGTCATGAGCGTCGGCGTCACGAGCAACTCGAACTTGGCGTACGGGCTCTGGAAGACCGGCACGAGCGGCGGCACCACCGGAACCGAGCCTGCGGGCGTCGTGGCGCCTCGCTCGATCCACGCCACCCAGGCCGCGAGCCCGAGCGCGGGAACGAGCGCCCGGAAGCGGAGGAAGCGCGGCCCGCGACGACCCGTGCATGCTGCACTGATCCCGGCGCAGAGCAGGAAGAGCGCGAACGCATGCCCGTGCGCCACGAAGATGAGCGGCGCGAACGCGGCCATGACGAGCTCGCGTTTGCGGAGGTCCGGCGCGTTCTCGTCGGCGGCAACGAGGAGCTGCAGCCACATCACGAGCCCGAAGATCATGACCGCGACGCCGAGCAAATAGCTGGCGAAGCCCATCAGCGTCATGAAGCCGAACGAGAGCGTGATGCCGAGGTACCCATAGACGGGCGTGGTGTCGTCGTGCAGGCGGCGCCGCGCGTGGAGCATCGCGAGCGGCGTCGCGATGATCGGGAGCGTCGCGAGCAAACGCACGGCGCCGATCGGGCCGATGGCGCGCACGAAGACCTCGCCGAGGAAACGGAAGAGCGAGTACGGACCGATGTGCGGCGCGAGCACGAAGAAGCGTGACTCGAAGCTGCCGTCGGTGAAGCGATGGCGCATCGCGATGAGCCCGGCATGCGCAGGCAGATCCTGGAACGGCAGCGCCTCGAAGACCCAGAAGACGAGCACGCCGAGGAGACCCACCGCGCCGAGCCCGACCCACGCTGCGCGCGCAGAAGCACGGCGCGTTGCGCTGTCAGGTGCGCGGGCGCTGTCGGCCGCGCTGTCCGCGCGCGCCGTCGCGTCGCGCGGGGGTTCGGTCACATGCGTCGTCATGACCCCGGTGACCGCGTTATGGCGCGAGTTCGTGACGGCCGCCAGTGTGCGCGTGCTTCACAGGGCCGATTTTCGAGGGATTTCTGGGGTCCAATGGCGTCGGGACGCGCATTGGACGGGCTTGCCGGGACCGCTGTTAATTGCCACGAATTGCCACCGCGTTTGACGACGCGGTAGGTAACGACGCGATGAGCCGCGCGTATCTCTGCGTGTCGATCGACACCCTGAGCGACCAGGCGAAGGGATGGAGAGCGCGGCACCCGAGGTCCTTCGAGGCCATTACGGACGGCGTCATCAAACGGCTCCATCCGCTGTTCGAACGGTTCGGCGCCACACCGACGTACTTGCTTGCGCCTGAGGTCCTCGCCGACGCGGCATGCGTGGACACGTTCCGGGCGCTCGCGCCGTCGTGCGAGCTCGGCACGCATCTCCCGTATTTCGAGGGCGATCATGAGGTCGAGCGGCGCGAGCTCACCGCGCTCACCGACCTCTTCATCCGAGCGTTCGATCACCAGCCGCAGTCGTTCCGCGCGGGGCGCTCCGGCGTCGGGCCGGCGACGATCGGGGTCCTCGAGGCCCTCGGCTATGCGGTCGACGCGAGCGTGACCCCGCACGTCGACGCGTTCCATGACGCACCGTCCCAACCGTATCGTCCCGACCCTATCGCCCCGGGACAGCCGGGGGAATCGGTGCTGCTCGAGGTTCCGATCACCATCCGGCGCGGGTTCCTGCAGGCGATCCCCGGCGTCGGGCGCCGCGCGTCCGCCCGCTGGCTCCGTCCCACGCGAGGCACTGCCGCTTCGCTCGTCCGCATCGCCGAGGACGAGATTGCCGAAGCCCGACGCAGTGCGCCTACGCGGCCCGTCATCCTCCACGCGACGCTCGCGAACGTCGAGGTCGTGCCGTGGGCGAGCCCGCACGGCGGCGACGAGGAGGACGCGCGCGGCATCGTCGATCGGCTTCGTGCGCTGCTCGGGTTCGCGCGTGGACAAGGCATCGCCGTGGTCGGTCTCGGCGACGTGCCCTCGATCCTCGCGAG
>JAXDMI010000832.1:0-2951 GCA_034666145.1 Myxococcales bacterium
GCGCGCATCGCTTCAATGCTCGCCGCCCCAAACCCCGACACCTTCCGGTCGTACTCAGGCGCCATGATCCCGTGGGCGCTGGCATCGTGCTCGGCGCCGAGCGTGTGACCGAGCTCGTGGAGGAACACCGCCGCCGCGCGATGCCGGCGCAGTCGCTTCTCGAGATCGCGTCGCTGTCCTTCGGGTAGCTCGTCGAACGACTTCTCGATCGCGTCGTGTCGCTCTGCGCTGCTCGGCGCACGCACGAGGATGTGCTTGCCGACGAGCGTGCCTCGCCCCACCTCGTGGAACGAGCGCGTCGCGCGCGGCAGCGACCCGACGAAGCCCACGACCCAATCGACGCCGTCGCCGGCGTCCGTGGCCCGCAGCGCATCGAAGGTCTTCACCATGTCGTCCTCGTCGACGAGCGGCCACGGTCGCGTGTCCACCAGGTCGAGATGGAGACCGAGCTCGGGCTCGGTGATGCGGTTCACGTCCTCGAAGAGATCGCGGAGGTGCCGCGGCGCATCGACGACCTGCGCAGTGAAGCTGCGCGTCACGAGCGCACGCACGCGCATCTTCTGCACGCGGATCGAGGCATCGCGCGGCGCAGGCGCTGCGGGCTCCGTGCCGCTTCCGCCGCTCACGACCCGCAGCTCCGCGGGCGCTGCGGCTGCCGCGTTGTGCTGCTGCACGACCTTCTGCTGCCCCCACTGCGAGTCGTAGCAACCGGCGATCGTCGCCAACGCAAAGATGATGAGGAGAAGACGCCTTCGGAGCTGCACGCCCAGGCTCTTAGCCGAACGCCCGAATGGCGGCGACCGCGAAGCCGGCCGCCGAGCCGCACACGAGGGCATGCAACCTGCAGCTCCCGCTCACGATGCTGCGTAATTCCCGTGTGTTCGGCGCTCTGGCAGCCGCCTTCGTCTCGGCGACCGGCGTTTCTTCGGCGCACGCCCAAGACGAGGACCGCCCTCATCCGCCACGCGAGTCCCAGGACGACACACGGCTGCCGGTCGCACTCACCGTCAATCCGCTTGGGCTTGCCATCCAGCGGTACGGCGCGAACGTCGAAGTGTCACCGGTTCCGCATCACGTCTTCACCGGCAGCCTCTATGGGCAATCGATCCCGGTCGGCCTCGTGAAGGCGCTCTCGGGCCGCGACCAGATCAACGAGGCTGGCGGAACGTCGCTGGGCGGCGAGCTCGGCTACCGCCTCTACTCGGGATCGATCGGCGCCGACGGTCTCTTCGTTGGCGGCTCGTTCGTATCGATGCCGCTCGCGTACCCGCGGCTCGACGCCAATCTACGCTCCGCCGATCTCGTGCGCTTCAACGCACCGGGCGCGGCGTTCGACGTCGGCGTGCAGAAGGTGACCGAGTCCGGCTTCACCATCGGCGGCGGAGTCGGCGTCATGTACCTGGCGTACAGCATGCCCGAGGACAATCGACGACTGCCCATCGGCTTCGAGCCGCACGTCCTCCCGCGGCTTCTCCTCGCCGCCGGCTGGTCTTTCTAGGCGGTACGCTTCGGGTCGCTCGGGTCGCTCAGTTCGCGCACGAGTCCGGCGCGGCCATGAGGTCCTGACACGGGACGTTCGTGGTGGTCGGGTCGAACGGGATCGGCGGGTTCGCGTCGGTGTCTTCGCGACCGTTGCGGTAGTGGGACAGCGCGAAGGACTTGGCGCTCGCCTCGTCGAGGCAGCTCGACGTGAAGCCGTAGCGCCAGCCGCGAACCGCGAACATGTCGGGCTGCGTCGGATCCGGCGTGACGATGACGCGCGGTCCGATCTGTTGCGCGATGGCGGTGAGCTTGGTCTCCGCGTCTTTGCACGCTGCGGTCTTGTTGTCGGCGCACTTGTACGAGAAGACGAGGCCGCCGTGCTCGAGGTTGTGGAGGAGGAAGCCGCGCTGGATGGCCTTCGGATAGACCGTCGTCCACTTCGACCACGCGCCCCAGTGGTTGCCGGAGGTCGGGAACGGCTCCCAGCTCGCTTGGTTCGAGGTGGTGCCCACGTGGACGTGCGTGTGATCGGTGTTCGGCGAGCGGAACGAGAACGACTGGCGGCACGTGGCCGACGCGGGAACCGCTGCCGCGCGAACGCTGCACGTCGCAGGTCCAGCGAGGTTCGTGAACGTGAGCGTGTGAGAGCCGGCCGGCACCGCGCCGGTGCGTGACCAGTAACCGGCGCGCGCAGGAGCCGACGACGTCTCGCCGAGCGTCGGCGCCGCGAGCTTGAAGACGGGGCCCGGGTCATCGGGGTTCGCGGGCGGCTTGCAGTCGATGGTCAGCGTGAGATCGCCTGCCGTCTGCTGCTTCAGCGTGAACACCGAGGTCCCGCCGGCGGTCAGCTTGACCGTCTTTGCGGTCAGGTCCGAGGCTTCCATTTCCGGCGATTCGTCGGGATTGGCCGGGTCTCCCTGGGTGTCGGCCGCGCAAGCGACGAGCGACAGCGGGAGGAAAGCACACGTAACCAGGGCGGAAATTCGGAGGGAGGTACGCACGACACCCACCGTAGCATCCATGTAGGTGCGTGCAACACAAGGCCCGCCGTTTTCTTGACATGCCGGAACGAGGCGCGGGCCGGCGGTCGCGAGGGAGCTTCCGGCGAGCGCTGCGTATGTAGCCCCTGTTCCCGCTCGCCCCGCTCGCAGGAGAGAAGACGATGAATGGTCCGAACGGTTACGCGCCCGCCAACTACGGTCCTCCACCGCAGCAGGGTTACGCGCCGTACGGCGCGGCGCCGGCCTCGTACGGTCCGCCGCCGCAGCACGCTTACTACGGCGCGCCTCCCCAGGCGTACGGCCAGGTCCCGTACCCGCAGGCGAGCGGCTACGGCCAGCAAGGCATGAACCCGATGGTCACGCCGAAGAACGGCGGCCTCGCCGTCGCCCTCGAGCTCCTCGGCGGCTTCTTCTTCCAGACGTTCGGCATCGGCCACCTCTACGCCGGCAACGTCGGCATGGGGCTCG
>JAXDMI010000833.1:0-3810 GCA_034666145.1 Myxococcales bacterium
GGCGGCGATTCCAAGCCGGCGGGCACAGCCGCGCCGGCGCTCTCGTGTCCGTACACGGGCCCGCCGGTCGTCGACCCGGCGACGTTTCCGGCCACCGCCGAATGTGGTGACGGCATGCGCTGCGTTCCGAGCTCGCTCGTCCCCGCGAGCGCCGCAGCGATGCTGAAGGCCTGCGCGACCGGGCTCTGCGCGCCGGAGAAGTCGATCGCCGCCGGCGGGCAGTACCTTCCCGCGACGTGCAAGGCGCTGGCAGGCGCGGAGGGCCGTTGCCTCAACGAGAACATCCCCCAGGTCGACGCGCAGAAGGCTCAGCTCTCGAAGGACACGTGCGGCGCGAGCGAGCTCTGCACGCCGTGCTTCAACCCGATCGACGGCAAGCCGACCGGCGCATGCAGCACCGTGAGCTGCGATGCGCCCAAGCAGCCGGCGAAGGCGTTCACGGCGTGCTGCAACAGCCAGGGCACCTCGCGCGCGAAGTGCGTCCCGACGTCGATCGTTCCCGCCGCGGAGCAAGGCAACCTCGACGACGACAACGGCACCTGCCAGAAGGGCGCCGAGCTCTGCGTGCCCAACGAGATGCTGCAGCCCAACTTCAGAGGTCCTGCGTGCACCGGCAGCACGTTCTTCACCGGAAGCTACGAGGGCGTCTGCCTCAGCGACTGCCTGAGCTTCAGCTTCATCCAGTCGCTCGGCATCTCGCGTGGCAGCTGCACGAACGGCTTCAAGTGTGCGCCCTGCACGAACCCACTCAATGGCCAACCCACGGGCGCGCCCGGCTGTCTCTGAACCTGATACCTTCTCTAGCCGCATGTCCCGCGGCCGACTTGCGTGTGCGTCGCTCGCCGCGACGGCGGTCGCGATTGCGTCCGGCACGGCGCACGCGGGCGGCTTCGAGCTCCCCGACAACGGCGCGCAGTCACTCGGACGCGGCGCGGCGTTCGTCGCGAAGGCCGATGACGGGACCGCCATCTATTACAACCCCGCCGGCCTCGCACGGCAGCGCGGAACGCGGCTCTACGTCGGCGGCAATCTTTACCTCCACTCGTTCGAGTTCCAGCGCTCGGGATCGTTTCCCGACGACCCGAACGATCCCTTGACGCCGTGGGGCCAGAGGCCGTTTCCGGCGGTCACCAACTCCGCGGGCCCGTTCGCTACGCCTTTCCTCACCTTGTCGACCGACTTCGCGAGCTTCGATCGTCTGACGGTCGCGGTCGGACTCTTCACCCCGTCGTCCATCGGCAACCGGACCTTCCCGCTCGCGATCCGCAACGCGCCGGCGGCGTCTCGTTACGACTTCATCCAGTCTCGCTCCTCCATCACGTACCCGACGGGGTCGCTCGCCTATCGCGTCACGCCGTGGCTCGATCTCGGCTTCTCCGCGCATCTCGTTCTCGCGAGCTTCGATCAGACGAGCGTCACGTATGCCGATGCCGGTCAGTGCATGAGTGCCGGCGAGTACCAGCCGTGCGACTCGCGGAACACGCTCGTCGCGACGGCGACCACGTTCGCCGGGACGTTCGGCGCACTGATCCGACCCAGCGCGAACCTCGCCTTCGGTCTTTCGGTGCGCACGCCGATCTCGATCGTGGCGACGGGCGTCCTCACGCCGCAGGCACCCAAGACGCTCGACCAGCAGCTCGCACCGGGACAGGCGTTCCTGACGACGAAGCTGCCGCTCGTGGTCCGTGTCGGCGGTCGCTACATCAAGATGGATAGCGACTTCGAGGTCTATGACCTCGAGCTCGATGCGACCTACGAAGGATGGGGAGCCGCGCAGGGTGCCGGGCCGCGCCTCCAGATCCCGTCGCTCGGCGCCTTCAAGAACATCGATACGATCATCGTCCACGGCTACACGGACACGTTCAGCCTGCGCGTCGGTGGCGCGTACAACCTCGACGCGCTCGACGGGATCTTCACGGTGCGCGCGGGTGGCTTCTTCGATTCGGCGGCGACGAGCTTCCAGTACACGCGCCTCGATTTCGACACGCTGACCAAGATCGCGGGCACCTTCGGCTTCGGTTACAAGCACGGCGCGATCGGCTTCGACCTCGGCTACGCGGCGGTGGCGTCGGTGCCGCGCCTCGTCGGCACCTCGCAGGGCGGCGTGCGCCCGCTCAACACCGCGTCCGGCGGCTTGCCGGTCGACAGCACCGGTGGCCCCCTCGCTGCCGTGAACGAGGGCGCTTACAAAGGCTTCACGCACATCTTCTCGGTAGGCCTCACCGTGACGTTCGACGAGCTCTTCGGAGCACCGCGTCCCTTCCACTTCGGCAACACGTACGAGCATGGGTACGTGCCCACGGGCGAAGAGGCGAAGGCGGAGAAGGCGGAGAAGGACGAGCAGGCCGACAAGGAGAAGGACGAGAAGCCCGAGAAGGGCGAGAAGCCCGAGAAGGGCGAGAAGTCCGACAAGGGCGAAAAGAGCGAGAAGGACAAGGGCGAGAGGGACAAGGACGACGAGAAGCCGAAGAAGTCCGAGAAGCCGGTGGAGACCAAGCCGAAGAAGGACCTCGAGAAGCCGCCCGAGGACGTCGTGAAGAAGCCGGAGAAGAAGCCCGAGAAGAAGCCGCCGGTGCCCGAGAAGCCGCTCGAGAAAAAGAAGGAGTGGTGGGAGGACCTCGACAACTGACGTGCTGCATTCCGCCCTCGCCGTTCCCGTGTTTTCCGGCCGGAAAGTAAGCGCTCGGGCTTGCGCGGTGCCTCCGGCAGCGGTAGATGCGCGTGCCCCCGGGGGAGGGCCCCGCCGAGGCTTGTCCTCGACCCTTTGCCCCTTTGCCTCGCCTCTCCGAGAGCGCCTTTTTCGCTCACTTTCCCGTCAACAACTTGACGTGAGAGCGACGTTACTAAAAAAGAACTTCGCGATTCCGAGACCTTAGACGCCGTTGCCTCAAGCACGATGCTTGCATACGTCGCGACCGTCCCTCTCGCTCTCTCTCCCGACCCTGTGGTTTCTTTCTCGCTGTTGCGGAGCCCCGAAATGAAGCGTTCCTCGAGTCTGTCGGCGTTGATCCTGGTCGGCGTCGGCCTGTCGGTGACCAGCACGTCCCTGGCGTTTGCTGCGCCCGATCCGTCGGATACGTCCGCTCACCCAGCCAAGCGCGCTGCGCAGGGCAAGAAGGCGAAGGCGCCGGCGCCCAAGACCGTCCAGCCGACCGAGCCCGCCGCGACCGAGGGTGGTGGCGCAGCGCCGGCTCCCGCGCCCGTCGAGCCGGCGCCCGCCGCTCCTGCCGCCGCGGATCCCGTTCCCGCGCCCGCGACGCCCGAGCCCGAGCCCGGCCCCACGCCTGCCATCAGCATCGGCAGTGCGAGCGGCAATCCCGCCGTCGACGCGCCCTCCGCGTCCCCCGAGGATCCGAAGGCCAAGCCGAAGGCCCGCCCCTGGGCCGGCACGCAGATCTTCGCGACGTCGAGCATGACGACGGCGACGGTCTTCAAGGGCCAGAACCAGTACAGCAACCCCACCGTCGACGGATCGATCTGGCTCCAGCCGCGTTACGCGCTGAGCGAGGCCTTCCAGCTCCGCGGCCTCGTCATCTTCAGCTACGAGTTCACGAACGCCGACGACACGGTCACGAAGAACGAGCCGCGCTTCAGCGACACGACGCTCCAGCTCTTCTACCGCAAGATCCCCGAGCTCCCGGGCGGCATCAAGCCGAACGTCGCGCTCAACACGTCGTTCCCGACGTCGCCCGAGTCGCGCGCCCGCACGGTGATCTTCAGCCCCGGCGCCACGCTGCAGCTCGCGAAGATCTTCGAGCACGTGCTCGGCGGTGAGGTCGACATCATCGGCAGCGGTGTCTACACGCACCC
>JAXDMI010000834.1:0-15159 GCA_034666145.1 Myxococcales bacterium
ATCGCGCCAAGGACGCCAAGTCGGGCATGATCGAGACGCGTGAGAGCCTCGGCAAGTCGATCGCCGGCGAGACGTTCGACGACGTCGCCTTCGAAGCGGTGAGCGCGCGCGTCGATGCCACGTCGGAGAAGATGAAGGACGCGCTCTCGGGTGCCCTCAAGCGCATCCACGCGGTCCTCGATCCCAAGCAGCGCGAGCGGCTCGCCGATCTCGTGAGCAAGGGCGCGTTCGGACGATGGGGACGCGGTGGTCCGCAGCGCGACGGCGGCCCGTACCGCAGCGGCGCCGACCTCTGAGCGACCCGCAGTGGTCCGTCAGTAATCGAGAGCGAGCATGCGCGGCGTCTCGGGATCCAAGGTCCCGATGCGCCGCGCGATTTCGTGGAGCTTGGACGTGAGGATCGCGTCGTGCGCGGCGCGCTCCTTCACCTGCACAGGCCGCGCGACGGCGAAGGCGAACGTCTCGGCCTTGTCCTCTTCGGCACCGCTCGTCGCATACGGCGAGACGAAGCCGCCGGCGAGGAAGCCGTCCGACTCGGGCGCGCGTCCCGCCCACGCCGAGCGCAGCGTGCGACCACCGGCACCGTACGTGAAGCCCGGCGCGTTGAGCGCGTCCCACGAAGGATCGGGCGCGAGCGAGCCGTCGTCGGCGAGATCGGCGAAGTGGAAGACCTCGTGATGGATCCCGCGCACGAGATCGCTCTCGCTCCCGGCGACGTCGAGGAGGAGGAGCCCCGCGACGTTGGGCAGCGAGGGGATGGATGTCTCGCCCTCACGGAGATCGTCGGCGAAGACGACACCGCGCAGGTGGATGGCGGCGAGGAACGCGCGCGGATAGCGCCCGAGCTCGCGGCTCACGATGGCGCGTGTGACCGCGAGACGCGCAGGAGCAGCAGCGACACCGCGGATGGGTCCGTGACCGAGCTCGATGCGGAAATCATGCGTCGCATCGAGGAGCGCGACGCCTGACGCGGGCGCGCCGGTCGCGACGAAGCCGAGCTCACCGACGTCGCTGGGAAGACCGCCGGCATGCGCGACCTTCTGATCCTCGGAGCCTGCCGCGCTCCTCGCGACGATCCCGACGCCGGCCGCGACCATCACCGCCGCCGCGACGAAGAGCGCAGAAGGCGACGGACGAACCCGCATCGGCGCTCAGTGTAGCGCGACGCGACGCGAGCGCTACGGCTCGTGTTTTCCTGCCCCGCGCGCCCCGCGCGAAAGCTACGCCGAGCGCGTCACGACCGGCGGCGGCGCGGTCGTGGCGTTGTCGCGCACGAGGCCCATCAGGTCCGCGACGCCGTCGCGATAGCGATGCCAGCGGGCGAGACCGTCCATGCACGTATCGATGACCACCTTCGCGAGCGCCTCGTCCTTCGTGTGATCGAGCACGATGCGCCAGGCGTCGCCGCGATGACCGCCCTCGACGTCGCCGTGCGCGCGCACGAGATGCATGGCGGCGGGCGGACATCCGTAATGGACGACGAGCGGATGGCGGAGGACCGCCGCGTCACCCTTCGCGCGGACGTACGTGCCCATCAGCTCGGCGCGCTCGTTGACGCTGCCCTCGACGAAGATGGTGAGGAGCGCGGTCGCGGCCTGCCACGGCGACGCCGCCGCCTTCTCGCTCAGCCAATCGCGATAGCTTCGCGCGGCGGGATGGAGCTCGGCATCGAGCGTCTTCGCGTCGAACTGCGCGCGGGAGAAGCCGAGGCCCTCCATCATGCGCAAGAACAGCTCGGGATGCGGCGCCGACTTCGAGAGGCCGCCGGTCTGCTCCTCGTAGATGTTCTCGGCGAGCGATCGGCGCACGTCGATGAGGTCCGGCACCTGACCGAGCGCACGCGCGAGCAGCACCGGGAAGTCGCGCACGTAGGTCGCGTACTCGTGCCGGAAGTGAACGAGCAGCTGAGCGCGCGACAGCCCCGGACGCGTGAAGGACGACCAGGCCCAGTGGTTCTTCTGGTCCATGATCGCGAGGAGACGTTCGACCGTGGGGTGCGAGAGCGTTAGCACCCCGCGATCGTGGCACTCGCCCTCGCTCGGGTCACGTTTTCGGGTCAATGCACCAGCGCGGTCGCGGCAGCGATCGCCCACGTCATGTAGAGGCCCACGATTCCCGCGAGAAAGACCGGTACGGCCGCCTTCCCGAAGAAGCCCGCCGCGGACGAGTGCCACGCCGAGCCTTCGAATCTCCGCACGTACGCGGCGCGCGCCTGACGGCGGAGGCGGTCGTCCTCTCCAGCCCGAGCGCCTTCCGCGGCGTACGAGGGAAGCTGCCGCAACGCGGCGAGCAGCGGATCGGTAGGGGTGTCGCTCATGTGCTCTCTCCACGCTTGGCGGCTCGCCGGGCGGCGACCGCGTTCTGCTTCTTCTCGAGCGTCTCCATCGACTCCGCGAGCTGGGCCCGCGCTCTGCTGAGGCGTTGCCTCAATGCATCGTAGGAGAGACCGAGGACCTTCGCGACCTCCTCCTGCTCCATGCCTTCGACGCCCACGAGGAGCAGCACCTCGCGGGCAGCCACGGGAAGGCTCTGGAGCGCCGCCTCGAGGAGGGCGATGGCGCGGGCGCGCTCGTGATGCGTCTCCGGGGTCGCCTCGCTCGTGGCGGAGCTCATCGCGTCCAGGCCGAACGTGACGATCCGGCTCAAATCCAGCATCGCCCAGCGGCGATGGCTCATGAACGCGTTGCGCGCGACGGTGAAGAGGAAAGGCGCGAGCGTGGTGTCTTCCCGAAGCCCGGGCGCGGCCTTCGCCAGCTTGAGCCAGGTCTCCTGAGCGAGATCCTCGGCGGTGTCCCGCCTTCCGCTGAGGCGCAGGAGGAACGAGAACAGCCGCGGATGGTATGTAGAATACACGCAATCGAACGCGGCGGCGTCGCCTCGGCGGAGGCGGTCGACGAGCTCACGATCGGGTGCTTCGTCGGTCACGCGCACGAGAACGCCTGACCCGCGCGGGTGTGACAAGGAAAAAGAACGGAAAAGCGCTTGTCACAAAGCTGCCGGAGCGGCGTTCATGACGGCATGTGGACATTGATACGTAACGGCGGCGTCATCCCGATGCTGTTCATCCTGGTGTTCGGGCTCCTGGGGCTCGCGGCCTCGTTCTACTTCGCGGTCCGCGCGGAGCGGCGGTCGCTGGGCTTCATCAAGAGCATGATGCAGGCGGTGCTGTTCGCGACGCTGGCAGCAACGGCGGCCGACCTCGGCGCGACGCTCTACGCGGCGAGCCACGCCTGGGAGCAGCCCGGCGACGGTCAGGTGCTTCAAGCGGCACACATGATCGTGGAGGGTTTCGCCGAGTCGACGAGCCCGGGCATCCTCGGCTTCTCGTTCCTCGCCGTGACTGCGATGCTCACTGCCGTGGGGCGAAGGCGCCTCGACGAGCGCTCCGAGGTCCGTTGAGACGACCACCGCGCCGCTTCCCGTCACCGACGGCGCGTGACCCAGATCTTGTTCGCTTGCTCGACCACGATGCGCGTGCCCGCGTCGTCGGACGCGATCGCGTGCACGGTCGCTGACGTGCACGGATAGATCGACGGCTCGCCGACGCCCGCGGCCGCGCCAGGGATCCCGCTGCGGATCACCATGACGTCGTGCTCGTCGCACGTGGCGACGCTGAGCTTGCCCGCGGCGAGGCTCACCGCGCCGTCGCCGCTCGTCGCGCCGCTGACGTCGAGACGCATCACGCCGTCGACGGTGGCGGCGGAGCCACACCGGTCCGTCGGTGCCGAGAAGAGCCCGGTGTCGACTGCGCAGTACGAGAGGTGAACGACGCCGCCCTTCACCTCGACGTCGATGTTCTTGAAGACGTCGTCGAGCGAGCCGAGGCTCTCCGTCGAGCCGAAGTCGTCGGCCGTCGGCGCGAGCCCCGCCATCGAGAAGGAGGCGACGTCGTCGAGGAAATTGCCGGCGGCGCCGCTCCATCCGTGCACGACGGTGCCGTTCCCCGAGACCGCGAGCACGCCCTTGCCCGCGGACACGGTCCCAGGCACGGGCACGCTCGCGCCGACCTGCACGAGCATCGGCGGCGCGCCGCGCAGGCGCGCGATCTTGTCGTCGGTGGTGCGGGCGACGACGACGAAGCCCTGGTCGTCGGCGCCGACACCGAGGAGCGCGCCGTCGACGGGCGCGTAGCTCTGCGCGCTCGCGGTCGTACCGTCGAACGTCGCGAGCGCGAAGCCCGCCTTACCGGCCAGCAGCGCTTCGACCTTGGTGCCGACCACGCGCAGCGTCGCGCTCGTCACGTCCATCGGGCTCGCCGCGACGGCGAACGTGCGCGGCGCGCCTGCGCCGAACACCACGAAGGATGCCCCGCGCGGTCCGTCGACGAGCACCGCGGTATCACCGCCGAGCGCGACGGCGCCGAGCACGCGCTGTCCGTCGAGACGCGCCGGTTGCCCGGGCGCCCAGGTCGGGGTGAATGCGCCGAGCGAAACGTCGAAGCGATGTCCGGTGAGCGTCATCTCGCCTTCGGCCGGGAAGGGGAAGCGGAAGGTCAGCGGCGGATCCGGCGGTGCCTTCGGATCCGCTGACGCCTTCGCCGCATTCGGGTCGACGGCAGGGAGCAGCGTCACCACCTCGCCGTCCGGCGAGTGCGCGATGATCGCGCTGTTCTCGAGGTGCGTGCCGCGCACGGTCACCGTCGTTCCGTAGTCGCCTTGGTGCGGAGAGACGTCGTCGATCACCGGATCGTAGACGTCGCCGGTGACGGGCCCTCCGCAAGCGCCGAGGGCCGCGAATGCCACGAGACACGCGCCGAAGTGTGTAGTGTGCATCATCACGAACGGGATAGTGCACGCGACGTGCCTCGCAGCGCTTCGCGGCAAGCCCGCGATAATCCGAGCGCGTGGTCGCGGGAGAGTGAACGGCGGTACGCGGCCGGACGCGTAGACTGTCGCGCTCGGCTCACGGCGCGAACCCGCGAGCCGGTGCTATGGTGTGCGCGATGGTGAAGAGGGCGCGTACCGAGCGTCGAGAGGCCGCGCGCGGCGCGGCGAAGCTCGCTCGCTCACGGTCGAAGCTGGTGGCGCTCGAGGCCGGCGGCGCAGCAGATCGACCGATCGAAGTATCGAGCGCATCGATCATCGAGCCGCAGGCCTCGAGCATGCACTGCGCGGCGTGTGGAGCTCAGGGTCTCCGCGTCGAGGAGCACATCGCGGTCACGCTGGGAGGCGAGGGAAGCGAGCCCGCGCGTCGCGTGCGCGTGGTCCATGTCACGTGCCCGCGCTGCAGCACGCGCCGCGAAGTCTTCTTCCGCATCGGCACAGTGCTCCCGAGCTGACCGGGCCGCACGCGCCACGCGGGCCACGCGGGCCACGCGGGCCACGCGGGCCACGCGGGCCGGCCCTCGTCCGGGGTGCATCGACGGTCAAGGCCCGAATCGTCCGCAAGCCGGCGAGATCGCGTGGTCGCTCGATGGTCAAGACCCGAATCATCGGCAAGCCCGCGCGATCGCGTGCTCGCTCGATGGTCAAGACCCGAATCGTCGGCAAGCCCGCGGGATCGCTCGGTCGCTCGACGGTCAGGGCCCGAATCGTCGGCAAGCCCGCGAGATCGCGCGGTCGCTCGACGGTCAAGGCCCGAATCGTCGGCAAGCCCGCGAGATCCCGTGCTCGCTCGACGGTCAAGACCCGAATCGTCGACGGCTTGGCCCAGGGACACCGACCCCGGGCTCGACGGTCAAGGACCGAATCGTCGCCGCACCCCGCGTTCACGGAACAGCGAGCTCGCACCCCGCTTCACGGAAAGGCCAGCGTTGCGTCGGCGCCCGCGTCGCCGGACTTCGCGTCGATGAGCCGCAGGAGCTGCGCTCGTCGCGCATGCACGCCCGCGAGCGCCTTTGTCGAGAGGAGCGGGACCCCGGGGCTCTCATCGCCGAGCGCACGATCGAGCGCGTCGTCGTCGAGCGCTCTGAGTCGCGCGACGAAGCTGAGCGAGAACTTGTCGACGCCTTCGAGGAGCTTCTTGTTGCGCTGGAGGCCTTCGGCCGGCGGCACCTCGAAGAACGCGCCGTCGTTGTCGATGTAGAGGAGCGTGCCGCTCGCCTTGTCGATCCCGACGTTGCCTCCGCTCCAGCGGTCCCAATTTGCCGTCACGAAGTCGAAGGCAACGAGCGTGCTGATCTGCCGCGCGAGCTCCTTCTGGTCGTCGGGAACCGTCTCGCCCTTGCGGAGCCACAGCTTCCATTGTCCCGCGAGCGGCGGTTGCTCGAGCGCGAGGAACGACAGCCCGTCGATCCACGGCATCAACGCGCCCTTCACGCTTCCTTCGCGGACGAGCATCTCGTCGCCCCCCTTCGCCGAAGCGAGCGGCGCAGCTTCGAAGCTGCGAAAGAACGCGCGCGGCACGTTGGACAACCCCAGCGCGATCCCGAGACGTCGTGCCGCGATCTCACCCTTGTACCGAACCGGCCCGCGCCGCGAAGCCGGCTTGAACGCCGCCTTCTTCCCGGTGCTCAGCTCGATCTTGAACACCACCGAGGTGTGCCCGATCCCCTTCGCCCCTCTCGGAACCCCGCCCAAATAAGCCAATTCGTCATCCGCATCCGCATCAGCACTCGCGTCCGCCTCCGCGTCCGCCTCCGCGTCCGCGCCCGCGCCCGCGCTCGCGTCCGCGTCCGCATCCGCGTCCGCGCTTGCGCTCGCGTCGCTCTTCCCGCGCGAGCACCCTCCCAACGCGACGCACGCGACGGTCGCGACGCACGCGACGCACGCGACGATCGCGACGCTAACCGGCCGAGACACGCTCGACGAACGCCTTGATCCGCGCGCCCATGAGCTCGGGCTGCTCGATCGGCGCGACGTGCGTGCCCGCGGGCACGACGAGCAGCTCGGAGCCGGGGATCTGCTCCGCCATCCATTGCGAGAGCGAGCCCGGCGTGAACGTGTCCTTCTCGCCCGCGACGATGAGCACGGGCACGTCGATCTGCGCGAGGTACTCCTCGGCGCTGTGGTCGCCGGCGGCGCGCAGCATCTTCAGGAACATGGCGAAGTCGACGTGGGTCATGTGCTTGAGGTACGGCAGCATGTCCTCGCGCCGGACGTTGTCCGGGTCGACGTCGCCCGCGAGCATCGCCGCGCGGAAGGCCATCTCGGGCGGAATGCGTGACCAGATCGCACGCACCAGGTCCGGCTGCTTGTCGACGACGCTCATCAGCTTCGGGAGGATGGCGTCGAGGATCGGCATCCCACGGAACGACTGCGTGACCTTCCCGTAGCTCCCGCACAAGAGGACGATCCCCTTCACGTTCTTCGGGAAGAGCCGCCACTCCTCGAGGCACACCTGCGTGCCCATCGAGTGCCCGAGCAGGACGCATGGCGGATCGCCGACGTGCTCGCGCACGGCATGGAGATCACGCGCGTGCTGGGCGATGTCGATCTTCGTCGGATCGACGGGCGCGCCGCTGCGACCATGACCGCGGTAGTGCCAATGGGCGACGTCGCAGAGCTCCGCGAGGTCGTTCCACAAGTACTTCCATATGAAGCCGTCGCAGAGAATGCCGTCGCAGAAGAACGCGCGCATGCGCGTGCCGCTCGCCCTCGTGGGGCTGTCGGCCTCTTTGCGACACGGCATCGACCGGAGGAACAGACGTGTTCCGTCCTCCGCAGCGACGGTCTCGTGGGTCTCCGCAGGATCGCGCGCGCCGCCCGGGGGCGGCGCGACCGAAGGCGGCCGTTGGCTCTCGCTCACGGAGCTTTCCTAGCTCCGACCCGCTCAGGCCTCGTCGTCGTCGTCGCCGCCGTCGACCTCGTTGACGCTCGGGAGCTTCTTGATCTCCAGGCGCGAGATCTTCCACGCGCGCTGGACGACCCAGGACAGCGAGCGATCGAGGCGAGCAGCCTCTTCCTTGATCTCCTGAAGCATCGACTCGGGGAAGTAGAGACTCTGCTTCCTCTTGTCGGTCTTGGAGCTCTCGGTACGCAGGTTAGAAATCGAGTCCTTGTCGTTCGCCAAGGCAGGCCTCCCAGTGATGGTGCGCGTGCGTAGGCCGATCGATTACTGCAGGTACTCCCTCAGGAATATCCGCCGTCAGGGGCCTTCGCTCCGACAATGATCCACTTCTGGAGTGCATACGTCCAGCGGTTTTATCGCTGCAACTGCGGGTAGGCTGGCGCGCGTGAAGTCTCTACGACGCGTTCTTCTCCCCACGGTAGCTGCATTTGCGGGTGGTCTCGCTCTCGGGGGCATGCGTGCCGACGCTACGCCTGAGGCTCAGAATCCGTACCAATCCGTGTCGCAGCTCGGCCGCGTACTGGTTCAGATCGAGAACAACTACGTCGACCCTGTCGAGCGCGGAAAGATCGTCGAGGGTGCCATCAAGGGCATGGTCGAAAATCTCGATCCGCACTCCTCCTATCTGCCTCCCGACGAGTGGAAGCAGTTCCAGAGCGACACCGAGGGGAAGTTCGGCGGCGTCGGCCTCGAGGTCGACGGCCGCGGCGAGAAGCTCGTCGTCATCGCGCCCATCGAGGGCTCACCCGCGTTTCGCGCGGGCATCAAGAGCGGCGACCAGATCATCGCCGTCGACGGCGAGGACGTCGTCACGCAGCCGCTCGACAAGGTCGTGAAGAAGATGCGCGGCGCAGCCGGCACCAAGGTGAAGATCACCATCCATCGCGAGAGCGGACGCGGCACTGTCGTCGCGGGCGCGCCCGACTCGGGCACCGGCCCCGCCGACGCGGGCGCGGCGGGCGGCGAGCGCACGGGTCAGACGCTCACGTTCGAGGTCACGCGCGAGGTCATCCACGTCTCGAGCGTCAACTACAAGCTCATGGACGGCAACGTCGGCTACATCCGCATCAAGCAGTTCCAAGAGCGCGCGCATGCCGAGATGATGGCGGCGACCGCGAAGCTGCGCGCCGAAGCGAAGGGCGGGATGCTCACCGGCATCGTCCTCGACGTGCGCTCGAACCCGGGCGGTCTCGTCGACGAGGCGACCGAGATCGCCGACGAGTTCATCTCCACCGGCGGCATCTACTCGATGCGCCATCGCGGCGAGATCATCGAGGACCTCCGCGCGCGCTCCGGCGGCGCGTTTGCCGACATCCCGTGCGTCGCGCTCGTCAACGAGTACAGCGCCAGCGCGAGCGAGCTGCTCGTCGGTGCGCTCCAGGACAACAAGCGCGCGACGGTCATCGGCGCCAACACGTTCGGGAAGGGAAGCGTGCAGTCGATCTTGCCGCTGCCCAACGGCGCAGGTCTGAAGCTCACGACGGCGCGGTATTACACGCCGAGCGGCCACGCCATCCAGGCCGACGGCATCCATCCCGACGTCGTCATCGAGTCGGGAACGAAGGGGCCGCAGGAGAACGCGAAGGTCACCCGCGAGCGCGACCTGCCGGGACACCTCGCTGCCGAGGGTCCGCAAGGCGGCTCCGCGCCGCGCGACGGCGGCGTGCTCGTCGTCGACGGCGGTAGTATCGACATGGTGAGCGGCATGCTCGCGCGTGACGTGCCCGCGGATCCGTCGTCGTCGCCCGACGTCGTACTGCGCGTGGGCTACCAGATGCTCAAGTCGCAGATCGCCGCGCGCACGACGTTCCCGAAGTAGCTGCGCGGCGCTCTCGGCGCCGTCTAACCGTCGTCTTCGCTGCGCAGCACGATGGCCGCGTGGACGAGCGGCATCAGCAGCACGAACGTCACGGCGACGAGCGCGAAGCTCACCCACGTCCAGTCGCCCGGCGGGCCGATGCGTGCGAGCGACGCGAGCATGATCACGATGCCGAGGATGGCGTGGCTGCGCGAGGGCGCGCTCCACACGAGCGCGCTCGTCGTGACGGCGAGCACCGCGCAGCCGACGGCGAGCAGGCTCTTCCAGCTCCACGGAACCGGATTGCCCTTGAACCAGCCGATGAGCGCGAAGGCCGTGAGCGCGCTGAAGAACAGCAACGCCATCGACGCGATCAACGCTGCCCGTCTGGAAGCCCTGTCATCCACGGGAAGGCCGCCAGTGTACAACAACGGCGCGGTGGTCGCGGAATTGATGCGTGCGCGGGTCAGCCGCGAATGCGGATGGCGTACGTCAGCTTCACGACGCTCTTCAGCACGTTGGGAACGCGCTTGAAGAGGTTGATCGAAGGCGGACGCTTCTCGACGACGCGCACCGGGATCTCGCGCGTGCGAACGCCGCCGCGATCGGCGCGGATGACGAGCTCGCTGGCGAAGACGTCCTTGTCGACGAGGCACGAGCGGACGATGTCGAGCAGCGCGACGCGGCGAAAGGCCTTGAGCCCGTGGGTGTCGGTGCCGCGGAAGCCGAGGAGGAGCTTCAACATCGTGGAGTACGCGATGCTGGCGGCGTGACGAATGGCCGGACGATCGTCCTCGGCGCCGGCGACGAGCTTCGAGCCGATGACGAGATCGGCCTCGCCGGTCTCGAGGATCTCGACGGCGCGGCGATGGAAGTCGGCGTCGCAGAGATCGATTTCGTCGCACAGGACGAGCGTGCCGCGCGCGAGAAGGATGCCTTGCTTCAGCGCCTTGCCGTAGTTCGGCTCGCCGATGCTGATCATCTTCACTTGGCCGTCGGTGGACGCGCCGTACTTGGTGGCGAGCTCCTGACCGATCTCGACGGTGCGATCGCGCGAGCCGTTCTCGGCGAGGATGATCTCGTAGGTCCAGCCCATCGGCTGGAGTCGCTCGCGCAGATCGACGACCGCCGCATGGAGGATCGCCTCCTCGTTGTAGACGGGGATGACGATCGAGATGCGCGGCGCGATGCCGGACATGACCTCGGACGCGGGAGGACGACTGGCGGGGGCGGTGTCGTTGGGGCTCGATGGCATCGGATGTCGCGCGGCGAAAAGCTCGAACCTTCTAGTACGGTTCTCACTGTGTCGCCAAGTCAGCAGTGTCGTAGTAGGGTCCCCGCCGCGATGAAATCACTCGTTTTCGCGCTCGGTCTCGGTCTCGCGCTCGGCGGTTGCGGCAAGGAGCAGCCCAAGAAGGTCGACGACCAGCCGAAGAAGACGACGCCGGTGCCGTCGGACATGGTCTTCAACGACTTCGTCCCGAGCGGCGGCGGTGGCTCGATCCAGGGCGTGAAGACCGACGGCGGAATGCTCGAAGGCGGCATGGCTTCGGCCGAGCAGCCGCCCGGCGATCCCGGCGCTCCGGGCGCTCCGGGCGAAGAGGCGCAGCCCAAGCTCAAGGTGCTCGAGCCCGGCGCCGAGCCGCGCGCGGTCCGCAAGTACGCGTTCACGGTCGGCCGCAGCGACAAGCGGCTCGTCACCGTCAAGCAGAGCGCCGGTCGCGAAGGCGGAGGTCCCGCGCAGGAAGCGGCCTTCGCGATCACCGTCGATTTCACGCCGAAGCTGGTCAAGCCCACGGGGACGAAGTTCGAGCTCAAGGTCCTGAAGGTGGACCTCCCCGGCGCGCAGGGCGCGATGAAGGCGCAGGCACAGGCGCAGCTCGCGCCGTTCACCGGGCTCACCGGCAGCTTCGACGTGTCACCGCAGGGCGAGCTCGGCGAGGTCGACTTCAAGGCCGACGAGAAGATGACCGGTCCGGGCGCCGAGGTGATCATCCAGAGCCTGCAGCAGTCGCTCGAGCTCATCGTGCCGCCGTTCCCCGCCGAGCCGGTCGGTGTCGGCGCGAAGTGGGAGCGGAAGATCGAGCGCAAGGACCACGGACAGGAGAACTCCGCGAAGCACACCTTCACGTTGAAGGAGGTGACGCCCGAGGGCGGCGTCGTCGTCGCCGACATCGAGGTCGCCGTCCCGAAGCACGCCGTGCAGCAGCGCGGCGCTCCGCCGGGCGCGACGCAAGAGGTCAAGGGCAAGGGCACCACGACCTATGCGTTCCGCTTCGATCACATCGCGAGCAAGGTCGACGGCGACATGACCATCCTCCAGAAGATCGAGCTCGTCGATCCCAAGGGTCAGAAGCAGTCCGAGACGACCGTCGTGAAGCTGCTCAGCAAGCTCGAGCCGGCAGCCGGCGCGACCGGCGCTACCGCAGCGCCCGCACCGAAGCCGTGATCGTCAGCGACAGGGTCTGTCGCGCTCCCGCGTTTCGAAGCCGCGCCCACCGTTGACATGCGGTCGTCGCTGTACGATTGAAACGTCGGACCAAGGAGCGTGCGATGGCCGAAGGCTTGAACAAGGTGATGTTGCTCGGAAACCTCGGCGCCGATCCGGAGCTGAAGATGACGCAGGGCGGGCAGGCCGTCCTCAAGCTCCGTCTCGCGACGACCGAGACGTACCTCGACAAGAACCAGACGCGCCAGGAACGCACCGAGTGGCACTCGGTGACGCTCTGGGGCAAGCGCGGCGAAGCGCTCGCGAAGTTCCTGACGAAGGGTGAGCGCATCTTCGTCGAGGGCTCGCTCCGCACCTCGAGCTACGAGAAGAACGGCGAGAAGCGCTACAGCACCGAGATCAACGCCAGCAACATCATCCTCGCCGGTCGCGGCAAGGGGCAGGGCGCGGGCGACGAGATGGGCGGTGGTGGTGGTGGCGGCGGCGGTTACGAGCGTCGCCCGTCCAACCAAGGCAACCAAGGCGGCAACCAGGGCGGCGGTAATCAGGGCCGTCCGCAGAGCGCGCCCCCGGCAACCCCTGCCGACGACTTCGGCGACTACTCGGGCGGCGGCGGCGGCGGCGGCGGCGACGACGAGATCCCGTTCTGAATCAGAACGGGTAAGTCATGGACGTGCTTGCAGAAGCCGGTGGGGTCCGCTAAGAACGGCGCCCCTTCCTATTTCCGGAGGGGGCTGTTGAGGATCCCATGAAAGAAGGCATTCATCCCGATTACCCGGCCGCGACGGTGAGCTGCGCCTGTGGCAACTCCTTCGTGACCCGGTCGACGCGCGGCGACTTCCAGGTCGACGTGTGCTCGAACTGCCATCCCTTCTACACCGGTACGCAGAAGCTCATGGACGCGGCAGGCCGCGTCGACCGCTTCCGCAAGCGTTACGCGACGAAGGGCGGCGGCGAGGCAACGGCGAAGGCCGAGCTCGCAGCCAAAGGCGGAGCCGCATCTGCCGAGGCTCCCGCGACCGCTCCCGAAGCGGCCCCCGCGACCGAGTAAGCCCAATCACGGGTGGCAGGCGCGCCACGCGCGCGAGCCGGAGCGCAAACTCCGCCTCGCGCGCGTCGCTTCTCGTGCGTAAGGTGGACGAGCATGTCTGACGAAGCGCCTGCACCGTACCGTTCGCCGTCCCCGCTCTCGCGCGAAGAAGGCAAACCTACAGGCCCCTACATCGGTGGCCAGGCTGTCCTCGAAGGCGTGATGATGCGGTCGCCGACGTCGTTCGCCGTCGTCGTTCGACGTCGCGACGGATCGCTCCATGTTCGCGAGCGAGGGATGACCGATACCCGCAAGGGCGTCGCGAAGCTGCCGCTCGCGCGTGGTGTGTCGTCGCTCGTCGAGAGCCTCAAGCTCGGCAGCGAGTCGCTTCGCTTCTCTGCGGAGCAGATGGAGCGCGACATCGAAGCCGAGGAGATCGCCGCCGCGAAGGCCGGCGAAGGCGCGCCCAAGCCCGCCGCCAAGAAGGGCGGCGCAGGCGCAGGGCTCGGCTCGAGCGCGATGCGCATGCTGCAGGCGCTCGCGTACACGACGTTCCTCTTTCTCACGGCCGATGCCGACACCGACGGCGTGACGGCGAAGGAAGAGACGAAGGAAGAGAAGAAGGCCTCGCGCGGACCGATGATCTTCATGCTCGTCATGATGGTCGGCTTCATGATCGCGCTGCCGCAGGCGGCGGCCGCGGGCGTGAACAAGCTCCTCGGGTTCGGCCTCGACGTGCAGTCGCCCGGCTTCCAGGCGCTCACGGGAGCGTTCAAGCTCACCATCGTCGTCAGCTACTTGCTCGTGGTGCGCCGCGTGTTCCCCGACATCAAGCGCGTGTTCCAGTACCACGGTGCCGAGCACAAGACGATCAGCACCTACGAAGCGGGCGAGCCGCTCACGGTCGAGAACGCACGCGCGAAGACCACGCTTCATCCGCGCTGCGGAACGACGTTCCTCGTGATGGTGGCGCTCGTGTCGATCCTCGTCTTCACGGCGGTCGGCGGGTTCTTGCCGAAGATCAACACGGGCAAGGCCGTGCTCGACAACGTCCTCTTCTTCCTCGAGAAGCTGCCGTTCCTGCCGCTCATCGCCGCGGTGACGTTCGAGATCCAGCGCGTCTTCGCGAAGTACTGCACCACCGGGCCGCTGCGCGCGCTGCTCTGGCCGGGCTTCCTCGTGCAGAAGATCACCACCATCGAGCCGGACGACCACCAGCTCGAGGTCGCGCTCGCTTCTCTCCGCGTCACGCTCTTCCGCGAAGAGGGCATCGAGAAGAGCGGCAGCGAGCCGGGCAGCAGCAAGCCGGCCGACGTGCGCTACGCGACGTTCGACTCGCTCATGAAGTCGGGACGTCTCCGCAAGACCGCCCAAGCTGCGTGATAGACTCGGAGGTCGATGCTTCCCGTCGACAAGCTCGAGCAACTCTCGAGGCGCTACGTCGAGCTCGACGATCTCCTCTGTGACCCGCGGGTCCTCGCCGATCGCAATCAGCTCACCAAGCTGAACAAGGAGCGGACGGACATCGAGGCGATCGTGCAGGCCTTCGGCCGCTACCGCACGCTCGAGAAGAAGATCCGCGAGGACGAAGAGGCGCTCGCCGATCCCGAGCTCCGCGAGCTCGTCGAGATGGAGCTCCCCGGCCTCCAGGCCGAGCGCTCCACGCTCGAGGGCCAGATCCAGCTCCTGCTCCTCCCGACCGATCCCAACGACAAGAAGAACGTCGTGCTCGAGATCCGGGGCGGGGAAGGCGGCGAGGAGGCGTCGCTCTTCGCGGCCGATCTGTTCCGCATGTACGCGCGCTACGCCGAGACCAAGGGCTGGAACATCGAGGTCGCCTCGCTGAGCGAGAGCGCATCCGGCGGCTACAAGGAGGTCATCGCGCTCGTCAACGGCAAGGACGTCTACTCGCAGATGCGCTTCGAGGGCGGCGTGCACCGCGTCCAGCGTGTGCCCGCGACGGAGACCCAGGGGCGCATCCACACGTCGACCGCGACGGTCGCGGTGATGCCCGAGGCCGACGACGTCGACGTCACCATCGACGACAAGGACCTCGAGTTCTCGATCGCGGCGAGCGGCGGACCGGGCGGGCAGGGCGTCAACACGACGAACAGCGCCGTCCAGATCCATCACAAGCCGTCGGGCTTGATCGTG
>JAXDMI010000835.1:0-8499 GCA_034666145.1 Myxococcales bacterium
GGCCTCGGCAACGCCGTCCTCTTCTCGATCGCGCGCGCCTTCAAGGCGATGGGCGCGACCGTGCTCTACTTCGCCGGCTACAAGAAGGGCGAGGACCTCTTCAAGCAGGACGACATCGAGGCGTACACCGATCAGGTCATCTGGTGCACCGACTCGGGCGCCGAGATCGGGCCGCGTCGCCCGCAGGACACGCAGTTCCGCGGCAACATCGTCCAGGCGATCGTCGCGTACGGCAAAGGCGAGATCGGCAAGAAGGAGATCAAGCTCTCCACCGTGAAGCGGATCATCGCCATCGGCTCCGACCGCATGATGGCGGCGGTGAAGGACGCGCGTCACGGCGTCCTACAGCCCATGCTCGATCCGCGGCACCTCGCCATCGGCAGCATCAACTCGCCGATGCAATGCATGATGAAGGAGGTCTGCGCGCAGTGCCTCCAGAAGCATCGCGACCCGAAGACCGGCAAGGAGACGCTGGTCTTCTCTTGCTACAACCAGGACCAGGAGCTCGACGCGGTCGACTTCAAGCACCTGAACGAGCGCCTCCGCGCCAACTCCATGCAGGAGAAGGTCGCGAACGCGTGGCTCGAGCACCTCCTGGCGCAAAAACCCGACGTCCTCCGCATCTGACGCAGGACGAGAGACCGCGGTCTCTCGTCCTGCCCTCGGTCGGCTGTCGCTCTCAGCTCTTTTGGGTTTCGAGGAGCTCGATGAGCTTCGCTTTCGTCGTGACGCCGACGTGCGAGGCGGTCTTTTCGCCGGACCGGAAGACGGCCAGCGTGGGGACGCCGCGGATGCCGTACTTCTGCGCGACGCCGGGCGCGTCGTCGATGTCGACGGTGACGATCTTGTACTTGCCGACGGTCTCGTCCGCGAGGCCGGCGACGACGGGCGCGAGCGCCTTACAGGGGCCGCACCAGGTGGCGCCGAAGTCGACGAGGACGGGCTTGTCGGCCTTCAGGACCTCGGCCTCGAAGCTTGCATCATCGACCACGACCACGTTCTTGCTGTTTGCCATGCCGAATAAGGTAACCGGCGCGACGGTTCTTACAGCTCCGGAATCGGAGTAAGAAGTGATGTCCCTGGCACCTGAGCAGCTCGACGTGGCCCCGATTACCCTGCGATCCCCGGTCTCGGAACCCCCTCCAGACCCCTCGCTAGGGCCGGATGTGCTCGGAATCTTGAGCGATCTCGCCCGAAGCGGGCGCGCCGACCTCGTCCGGACCGCCCGGCGCGAGGGCGCCAGCCCCGAGGACGCCGTCGAGGCCGTACAAGATGCACTCTGCACGTTTCTTCAGCTCGCGCAGAAGAAAGAGGCGCCCGCCGACCCTTCGCACTGGCCGGGCTACCTCGCGGGCATCGTCCGCAACGCCGCGCGCAACAAGCGCCGCCGTCATCACGTCGCGCGTCCGCACGAGGACCTCGATGCGCTTCCGGTTCCGTCGGACGCCGCCTCTGCCGAGAAGCTGGTCGCCGAGGCCGAGGAGCACGTGCGCCTCCGCGCGTGCGTCGATCAGCTTTGTGAGACGCAGAAGGCCGTCGTGATGCTTCGCTTGCTCGAAGAGCGGCCGGGCGAGGACGTCGCCGAGTCGCTCGGCATCAGCCGAGGCTACGTCGACGTCCTGCTGCACCGCGCGAAGGCCTCGCTTCGCGTGTGCATGACGCACGAGTAGTCGCTACGTCACGCCGTCACGCCGTCACTTGACGGGGCCGGTCTGCGTCGCGCAGCCGAAGAGGATGTCGACCTTGCCGTCCTTCGCCTTCACGCCGTCGCAGCTTCCGTCGCACAGGAGGATGCGGGTCGGGTTGTTCGCGTCGTCGTACTTCCAGCCCGTGCCGCCGGTGCAGGCCTGGTTGTACGCGAGCGTGTCGGGCGCGCTGCCCGTGAGGGTGTGCTGGACGTTGACCTTCGAGCGGTCGAACGTGGCGCCTGCGGGCGCCGCCGGGATCTTGTAGTCGCACGTCAGCGCCGAGGCCTTGATCTGGTTGATGGCCTTCGTGAAGTCGGTCTGGATCTGCGCCGGGTTGGTGGTCGAAACGATGAGCGCGCTCTTCGTGCCGCCGCCCGACGCGATGGCGTCGAGGTTCGTGAGCGCGTCGCCGACGCCGATCACGTAGGTCGGGATGGTGGCCGCAACGCCGGCTGCGAGCGACTGCACGTCGGGGATCGACGTGTTGTTGCAGTCGGCCTGCGGGAGGCCGTCGGTGACGAGGACGATCGCCACCTTGCCGTCCACGCCCTGACCGCCGGCGATCTGCTGCGCGTAGCTGATCGCGCCCTCCATGGCCTGGTAGGTCGGCGTGCCGCCGGCAGGGCTCTGGCTGTCGAGCTGCGAGCCGAACGTGGTGCTGGGCAGCGTGGCCATCGACACCTTCGGGGTGTCGTAAGCGCTCAGGTTGCACGAGTAGTTCGACTTGTCCGGGAAGAACGAGAGCGAGGCGCTGATGCCCTTCGAGTCCGGAGACTCGAAGAATGCGCGGCTCGCGGCCTTCGCCGACGGCCACTTGCTGTTGTCGACCATGCTGCCCGACTTGTCGAACATGAAGACGAGGTAGACGGGGCGCGCTTCGGCGACCGCCGACTGCGTGGCGCACGCGGCGAGGTCTCCGCCCGCCGCCGGCTTGCTGCTGCCTGCGGGGCTGCCGCTACCGAGGCCGCCCGCTCCTGCGCCGTTGTCTGTGCCGTCGCCGGCGGCGGTGCCGTCGCCCGGTGTCCTGGCCTTGTTGAAGTCGGACAGGCTCGGATCAGCGCTGCTGCATGCGACGAGCGTCAGGAGGAGAGACGAGCAGAGTGCAAAGGCGGACCGCGAAGCGAGCTTGTCGAGCATGAACAGCCTCACTGCAACCGACGTACCGTTGCGGAACCGCGGCGAGAGCCGTTATTTCCATAACTTTCCGCTCGAAACGGACATGTACGCGTGGTGTCCGATGGACCAGAGGGCGGCCCTCGTGCGATCCATCGACTTCACGTTACCGACCTGATGTGACTCTCCAGAGACGCGAATGAACGACGAGCGACGAGCACGACCCCACGAAGCGCTGTTCTGGCGGCGCCTCGCGCATTGGGGTGCGTCGCGCGGGCCCGAGTGGTGGGTTCGTTACAGCCCGCCGGTGTTCGGCTGGGCGGCTGCGGCGCTGGTGCCGTCCGCGCGTCGCGCCGTCCTGAGGAACCTCCATCGCATCCGCGGCCGCGCCACCGCCGCGACCGACGCGCGCGAGGTGCTCGAGACGTTCTCGACGTACGCGTCGTGTCTCGCCGAGGTGCTGTCGAACGATGCCGAGACCGGGCCGCGTCCGCCCGAGACCGTCCATCGACGCGTGCAACATGTGCATGATGCACGTGCCCACGGCAAGGGCATCATCATGGTCACCGCGCACACGGCGGGGTGGGAGACGGTCGGTCCGGTGGTCGCGCGCAACCAGGGGCTGCAGATGATGTTCGTCATGCAAGCCGAGGCCGACGAAGGCGCGCGCGCATTGCACGACGAGGCGCGGAAGCGCGCCGGCGTGACCATCGTGCATGCGGGTGACGATCCGCTCGCGTCATTGCCTCTGCTCCGGCACCTCCGCACGGGCGGCGTGGTCGCGCTCCAGCTCGATCGCGTGGCGCCCGGGATGCGCACGCGCGAGGTCGATCTCCTGGGCGAGCGCACGAAGATCCCCGAAGGGCCGTTGAAGCTCGCGCAGGTGTCGGGAGCGCCCATCCTGCCGGTGTTCTGCGCGCGCCTCGGCTATCGCCAGTACGTGGTGGAGCTCTACGAGAGCCGGCTCGTCCCGCGTCACGCGACCGATGCCGAGCTCGACGGTGTCGCACAGCACCTCGCCGACAGCCTGGCCGAGTTCCTGCGTTCGCACCCGACGCAGTGGTTCCACTTCGGCGGCTGAGACTACTGCGGGAAGTCCGTCTTAAATGTCGACACTCGACATGGGCCGGTCTACTTACGTCGCGGCATGGCGACCCGGCTGCACATCGGCGCGAAGGACTTGAAGGGCGAGATCGGCGCGTACGCAAAGCGCTTCGATCTCCTCGAGGTGCGCGGGGCGGATGCGGCCAACATGAAGCTCGCGCCGTCCGATGCGACGCTGCGTCGATGGCGTAAAGCGGTGCCTCCACAGTTCGAGTTCGCCGTCGTCGCGGGACCCGCGATAGCGAAGCTGAAGGCGGGCGAAGCGCTCGAGACCGAGCTGAAGGCGCTGCTCAAGACGGTGACGCTCCTCGAGGCACGCGTGATCGTCATCGCGACGTCGCCGGACGTCACGCCGGGCAAGCTGTGGCGCGATCGTCTCGCCAAGCTGATTGGTCGCCTTCCGCGCGATGCGAGCAGCGTGGTGTGGGAGCCGAGCGGCCTCTGGGAGATCGAAGACGCCGCTGCTCAAGCCATGAAGTGGGACATCGTCGTGGCCGTCGACCCTGCGCGGGATCCGATGCCGCCGGGTCCCGTCGCGTACGGCCGCCTGCGCGCTGCCGGCGGAACGCGCGCGTTCTCTACGGTCGCGCTGCACAAGGTCGCCGACACCATCGGCGAGCGTCGCGACGCGTACGTGGTCTTCGAGACGACGGGCGCGCTCAAGGAAGGCAAGATCCTCCGCGCTCTCGTGCGCGAGGCGAAGGCCGGCAAGCGTGGCGGGCTCGGTCGGCTCATCCGGCCGAAGGGCGCGGCCCTCGCCGTCAGCGACGACGAACAGGAAGAGTAGATGACCGATAGCCGTCTGCGGAAGTCACGGGCCGCGGTCGCGTCATCGCCCGAGGTCGAGGCCGCCGCCGAGGAGCTCCTGCGCAAGGGCAACGCGGTCGACGCTGCCGTCGCCGGCGTGTTCGCTGCGTGTGCGCTCTCGCCGGGCGTGCTGCTCGGGCCGGTGCAGATCCTCATCGGCGGCGGCGGCGTCGGGCTGCGTGCGCTCGACGGACGCATCCGCCAGCCGGGCATCGGCGCGCCTCGACCGCGCGGCTTCCAGAGCGACGAGGAAGTGCCCGACGCCGCGAAGGTCGGCGTTCCGTGGCTGCCCGCGACGCTCTCGGTGGCGGTGGCAACCGCCGGCACGGCGACGTTCGCTCAGGTGCTCGCGCCGGCGCTCGCGCTCGCGAAGGGCTCACCGCGCCACGATGTGCTCGCGAAGATCGCGTCGCGCGGACCGCGCGCCGTCGAGGAGCGTCCGCTCGGCGCCGAGCTGCTCGCGCTGTGCGGTCGTCCCGCCGGCGGCTTGCTCACGTCCGATGATCTCTCGTCGCAGCGTCCCGAGGTGCACGCGGCGTCGCGTCATGTGCTCGGTGGCTCGAGCGGAGGCCGCGCGTCGCGAGGTCCGAGCCCGCGCGGCGCAGCTTCGAGCTCCGCGTCACGCAAAGGCGGCGGCGCTGCTGCCGGCGAGGGCGAGAGCGGACCGCGCGTCATCATCGAGCTGCCGTGGGCGAACGACGACGGCGGCATGCCGGTCCCGCCCGCAGGCCGCGTCGAAGTGGCGACGACGAGGGCCGTCGCATGCGTCGATCGCTTCGGAGCCTTCGCGGTCGCCTGCTGGGACGAGGGCATCGATGGTCTGACCATCGCCGAGCTCGGCCTGCGTGCGCCGTTCTTCGCCGAGCCGGTGCTGCGCGGCGCGACGCGCGTTCGTCCGGGCGACGCGCGACCGGCAGCGGCGCCCGTTGCGCTCGTCGGCACCGACGCAGGACCGGAGTTCGCGTTCGCGGCGTTCGGCGCGGGCGACGCTTACGACGTGCTGCGCGGCGCGATCCGCTCGGTCATCGAAGAGAACCGCATCGAAGCCCACGGCGACGCGAGGCTCGTCGCCGTCTCGCACATCGCGAACGTGTGCTCCGTCTTCCGCTCCTGAGCCTCGCGCGTAGAGCGAGAAACGGGGAGGCGCAGAGACTGGAGGCGCAGAGCTTTCTTTGCTCGAGATGGCTGCAGGTGGCCATCGCAAATCGGGACGAGTCCGTCGTGCTGTTGCAGCACGACGTCGCCGAAGGCGAAACGGGGAGGCTCCACGACGGAGTCGTGGAGGGGCGGGCAGCCCCACTAGACCGGCGTAGAGAGGCGTAGCCTCTCTACAGTTTGACGTTGTACCTGGCGGCGTAGGCCACCACGCCGATCTTGTCGATCGTGCGGATGTCACGCGTCGTCAGCTTCAGCGTCACGTAGCGCTTGAACTCGGGCACCCAAACGCGGCGCGTCTGGATGTTCACGTTCTGCCAGCGCTTCGTCTTGATGTTGGAGTGCGAGACGTTCTGCGCACTGAGCTTGCGCTTGCCTGTGATGTCGCTCTTCGCCATGACGTTACCTATGCCCTCGGAAGGCCGCGAAACTTGGCGGAAAGCCGCACCCCTGTCAAGCGCCGATGCGGGAAATCGGCCATTTCTAGGCCCGCGCGGTTCCTAGCGATTTCACGAGGGCCGCGCACCAGGCCCTCATTCGCTCGAAGCCTGCGTGCTTCGTGAGCGTCGGCTCATCCATGTAGAGGCGCCGCGCGAGCTCGACCTGGACCACGTGGATGTCGAGGTCGGGCCGCCCGTAATGCTGGGTCGTGTAGCCGCCCTGGTAGGGATCGTCGTGGGCGACGGTCAGGCCGCCGGCGCGCGCATGGGCATCGACGCGGTCGATGAACGCGGCGGCAGCGCTGCTCCGCCCGCGGGTGCCCGGGACCACGTCAGCGCGCACGGCCTGGGGATCGCCGTGGCCCGCACGACCGACGCTCGGCATCGAGTGCGCGGCCAGCAACACGGCAAAGCCGAACTTCGCGCGTTTTCGCTCGAGCACCTCGGCGAGGGCGCGGTGGTAGGGCCGGTAATACGCGTCGAGACGTCGTTCGAGCTCGGCGCGGGGCAGGGGAGACTCGAGGACGCGCGCCCCTTCGCTCGTGAGCCGCCAGATGATGCCGCGCGTGGCCCGGGCATGGGACGGCGAGCCCTCGACGGACTCGGCGTCGACGTCGAGCTCGCTGCGGTTGAGATCGCAGACGTACCGCGAGACATGCGACGTGATGAGCGTCGCGCCGTGCGCAGGGGCCTCCGCGTAGAGCTCGTCGACGTAGAGATCGGCGTCGCGCCCGATGGAGCGCGCCGGCGCGGCGAGCCTCGACAGCGTCGGACCGTCGACGAAGAGCCCCGCGTGCGGGATCTCGACCGTCAGAGGTGTCTCCTCCGCGGTGGGCTCGATCACCGTGAACGGCGCGCGCATCGGCGCGGCAACCCTACACGACCGACGCATCGTGCGCCTCGCCCAACGAAAGCTACCGATCGGTCGAAAATCGAATCCGCGCAGAGCGCGCGTCCTACGCGCGGGGATGCGCCTTGTCGTACGCCGTCCGGACGTGATCCTGCGCGACGCGCGTATAGATCTCCGTCGTCCCGAGGTCGGCATGCCCGAGCATCGCCTGCACCGCGCGAAGGTCGGCGCCGCCGCGGAGAAGATGCGTCGCGAACGAGTGCCGTAGCTTGTGCGGCGAGATCGGCGTCTTGATCCCTACGCCGCGCGCATACGCCTTCAGCAGCTTCCACAGCCCCTGACGCGTGAAGCGCTTCCCGCGCGGCGACAGGAAGAGATGCGGATCGGTGGTGGCGCCCTTCGCCTGCACGCGCACGACGTCGAGATAGATGTCGATGCGATCGAGCGCGATCTGCCCCACGGGCACGAGCCGCCGTTTGCCGCCCTTGCCGAGCGGCGCGACGGTGCCGACCTTGCGATCGAGATCGCCGACCTTGAGCGAGCAGAGCTCCGACACGCGGAGCCCCGACGCATAGAGGAGATGAATCATGGCGCTGTCGCGGATGCCGCGCGCGGTATCGGTGGGCGGCGCCGCGAGGAGGCGCTCGACCTCCTCGTACGAAAGCACGCGCGGCAGCTTGCGCGAGAGCTTGGGCCGCTCGACGAGCTCCGTGGGGTCGGTCTCGATGGCGCGCTCGCGCACGAGGAACCGGAAGAACCCGCGCAGCGCCGAGAGCTGGCGCGCGCTCGAGCGGGCCGATTTCCCGCGTCGCGATCCCGAGATCACGAATTCGAGGACCACGCCCGGGTCGATGCGCCGCACGTCGGCAGCGGCGTCGTCGTCGACGGCGACGGCGATCTCGCCGAGATCGCGCGCGTAGGCCTCGAGCGTGTTCTTCGCGAGCGCGCGCTCGACGCGGAGGTGATCGAGATAGCTGTCGATCCAGCCGTCCAGACCGCGTGCTTCGCCCTCGTCCACGCTCGAAGCGTAAGCGCACGCGGCGGGAAAGTCAGGTTTGCGCGGGCGTTCTCGGGACCGACGCCGTGGCCTCCACCATCGCGCCGAGGAGGGGGCGCGGATCGTCCTCGCGCATCAGCGTCTCGCCCACCAGCGCGCCGTGCGCGTGCGTCGCGGCGATGCGGCGAACGTCCTCGGGACCCTTCAACCCGGACAGGTAGAGGGGGATGCAGCCCTCGGGGATGGCTGCGAGGAGCCGGGCCGCGCGTTCTGCATCCATCACGAGCGTGTCGAGATCGCGCGCGTTCACGCCGATGATCTTCGCGTTCGCGGCGACCGCCCATG
>JAXDMI010000836.1:0-2625 GCA_034666145.1 Myxococcales bacterium
CAGAAGGACTTCGAGATCGCGGCTGACAGCTACCGCAAGGCGAAGGCCGAGGCAGAGCGCGCCGAGCAGAAGGCGAGGCTGTTCCGCAAGGGCGACGTCGTCGGGCAGTCGTACACACTCCGCTCCGAGCTCGACGGGGAGGTCTTCATGAAGGCGGTCGCTCCGGGGATGGAGATCGCCGGCCAGTACGGTGGCGGCACGCCGATGGAGCTCTTCACCGTCGGCCAAGCGGACCGGGTCTGGGTCCTCGCGGACGTGTTCGAGCTCGACATTCGACGTGTGAGGCTCGGATCGAAGGTCGTCGTCAACGTCGCGGGTTGGCCGGACCGTGGCTTCGAAGGAGCCGTCGACTGGATCAGCGGAGCGCTCGATACCAGCACCCACGCGGTGAAGGTGCGATGCACGTTCGACAACGCCGACGGCGCGCTCAAGCCCGACATGTTCGCGACGGTGAAGATCTCCGTCGACGTGAAGAGGGCGATCGCGATCCCCAGGTCGGCGGTGCTGCGCTTCGGCGATCAAACGGTGGCCTTCGTCGATCGCGGCCCGGACAAGGACGGCAAGGAGCGCTTCGAGCGCGTACCGGTCGCCGTCGACGAGGGGGAAGGGAGCGAATGGCTCACCGTCGATCACGGGCTCGAGAAGGGCGACAGGGTCGTCACCTCGGGAGCCATCCTGCTCTCGTCGATGTTCTAGAGGAGTCCCCATGGTGGAGAAGATCGTTCGCTTCGTGCTCAGGGCACCGGCCTTCGCGATCCTGTTCGCCGTCGGGCTCATCGCAGCCGGCAGCTACTCGTACAGCCAGCTCAACATCGAGGCCTACCCGAACCCGGTGCCGCCCCTCGTCGAGGTCATCGCGCAGCCGCCGGGATGGAGCGCAGAGGAGACCGAGCGCTACGTCACGATCCCGCTCGAGGTCGGCCTCGCCGGAATGCCCGGGCTCGACCACGTTCGCTCGCAGTCGCTCTTCGGGCTTTCGGACGTGAAGTGCTACTTCAAGTGGGGCACGAGGTACGGAGACGCGAAGCAGGAGGTGACCAACCGCCTCCAGTTCATCTCCCTCCCCAAAGACGTGCAGGCGACGATCTCGCCGTGGAACGCGATCGGCGAGGTCTTCCGCTACACGGTGGAAGGCAAGGGCTACACGGTCCAGGAGCTGAAGACCGCCGAGGACTGGATCCTCGAACGGCAGTTCAAGCAGGTCCCGGGGGTCATCGACGTCGTGAGCTTCGGCGGCGAGACGAAGCAATTCCAGATCGGCGTCGATCCCTATCGGCTGAAGGGCCACGGCGTCACGCTGCAACAGGTCCAGCAGGCGGTGCAGAACGCGAACCTGAACTCGGGCGGACAGCGCCTCGAGATGGGCGAGCAGTCGTACGACATTCGCGGGATCGGCCTGTTCCACGACGTTCATGACATCGAGAACGTCGTGATCGTGGACATCAAAGGCACGCCCGTGCGCGTGCGCGACGTCGGAGACGTGAAGATCGGATCGGCGCCGCGGCTCGGCATGGTCGGCATCGACGATCGCCCCGACGTCGTGCAGGGCACCATCCTGATGCGATACGGCTCCGAGACGAAGCCGACGCTCGCCGGCATCCACGCGAGGATCGACTACATCCGCAACAACCATCTCCTGCCGCCGGGCATGGATATCAAGCCGTATTACGACCGCGGCGACCTCGTCGACCTCACCACCTCGACGGTGATGGAGAACGTGCTCATCGGCATCACGCTGGTCACGATCGTCCTCTTCGCCTTCCTCGGGCGCGCGCGGGCGGCGCTGATCACCGCCGTCACGATTCCGCTCGCCCTTCTCGGCGCGTTCACGGGGCTCGTCTTCACCAAGACCTCCGCGAATCTGATCTCGATCGGTGCCGTCGACTTCGGCATCGTCGTCGACTCGTCCGTGATCATGATGGAGAACGTCTTCCGCCACCTCGGCCCGCACGGCAGAGGCTCGATGAAGCAGCGCGTCCTCGCCGCTGCCCACGAGGTCGGGACGCCGATGGCATTCTCGACGCTCATCATCGGCAGCTCGTTCATCCCGCTCTTCACGATGACCGGCGTCGCGGGCGTCATCTTCTCGCCCATGGCCCGCACGTATGCCTTCGCGATCGGGACGGCGATCCTCCTCGCGCTGACGCTCCTGCCGGTGCTCGCGTGGAAGCTGATACCGGCGGACACCGAAGAGAAGGAGCCCATCGTGATGCGCGCGTTCCACCGGGTCTACACGCCGGTCGCCGATGCGCTCCTCCGGCGTCCGAAGGTCGCGCTGCTGCCGCTCGGCGCCGTCCTCGTGGCGTGTGTCGCGCTCTTTCCGCTCCTCGGCGGGGAGTTCATGCCCAAGCTCGAAGAAGGGAATCTCTGGATCCGCGCCACGCTCCCGATCAGCATCTCGCTGACGCAGAGCGCGAAGTACGTCGATCAAATGCGCAGCATCCTTCGCGGATGCCCCGAGGATCCGAAGGTGCCCTGCACCCGGGAGAACCAGAGACACCCCGAGGTGGTCGCCGTCACTTCCCAGCTCGGTCGACCGGACGACGGGACCGACGTCACCGGCTTCTTCAACATCGAGCTGTTCGCGCCGCTCCAGCCGTTCGACAAGTGGAAGCACGGGATGAC